>JAGXNR010000121.1 GCA_019894875.1 Promethearchaeota archaeon
CACCTTGTGGTCGGAATTTCTTGCAGCTTGCTCAACACCGGCGCAACCAGCCAGAATTATCAAATCAGCAAGCGATATCTTCTTACCGTCGGACTGCGCGCCATTGAATTCAGCTTGGATGCTTTCCAGGGACTTGAGTACCTTCTCTAGCTGGGTAGGTTGATTAACCTCCCAATCCTTCTGTGGTGCCAGACGAATGCGAGCCCCGTTCGCACCACCGCGCTTGTCTGAGCCACGGAACGTAGACGCCGACGCCCAGGCAGTCGAAACCAGTTCCGAGACAGACAGACCTGAAGCTAGGATCTTGTCCTTAAGTGAGTCAATGTCTTTTTCATCAACTAGCTTGTGATCAACCGCGGGGATGGGGTCCTGCCAGATGAGTTCTTCATCAGGAACATCCGGCCCTAGATAACGAGTGCGTGGACCCATGTCACGGTGGGTCAACTTGAACCACGCCCGAGCGAATGCGTCCGCAAATTCATCCGGATTCTCCATAAAGCGTCGTGAAATCTTTTCATAATCGGGATCGAACCGAAGAGAGAGATCAGTGGTCAGCATAGATGGGGCATGACGCTTTCCTGGGATGTGGGCATCTGGTATGGTGCCAGCACCCGCGTCACCCTTCGGTTTCCACTGATGCGCGCCAGCAGGACTCTTCATCAGTTCCCATTCAAAACCAAACAGGTTCCAGAAGAAATTGGTACTCCATTTCGTGGGGGTGGTGGTCCAAGTGACTTCCAGACCGCTGGTTATCGTATCGCTACCTTTGCCTGTGCCAAAACTACTCTTCCAACCTAGTCCCATATCCTCGATATCAGCCGCTTCAGGTTCGGGTCCCACATGTTTTGCATTACCGGCACCATGGCACTTTCCGAACGTGTGCCCACCCGCGATGAGTGCCACCGTCTCCTCGTCATTCATCGCCATGCGCCCGAAGGACTCACGGATATCCCGCGCTGCAGCGACCGGATCTGGATTACCATTCGGACCTTCCGGGTTGACATAAATCAGACCCATCTGCACGGCAGCGAGTGGATTTTCGAGATCTCGATCACCGCTGTATCGCTCGTCTCCCAACCAATCTTGCTCGGAACCCCAGTAGATATCCTTTTCTGACTCCCAGATATCCTCACGCCCGCCACCGAAACCGAAAATTTTGAAACCCATCGATTCCAAGGCAACGTTACCGGCGAGAATCATCAAGTCGGCCCAGGAAATTTTCCCACCATATTTCTTCTTGATCGGCCAGAGCAGTCGGCGTGCCTTGTCGAGGTTGGCATTGTCTGGCCAGCTATTGAGAGGTGCGAAGCGCTGACTTCCACTCCCACCGCCACCGCGGCCATCTCCCATGCGATAAGTACCGGCACTATGCCACGCCATACGGATGAACAAAGGACCGTAATTTCCGAAGTCCGCAGGCCACCAGCCTTGTGACTTTGTCATAAGTTCACCGAGGTCCTTTTTCACGGCCCCCAAGTCGAGACTCTTGAATTCTTTAGCATAATTGAAATCCTTGCTCATTGGATTAGACTTGGAGGAATTTTGGTGCAAGATATCGAGATTCAACTGGTTCGGCCACCAGTCTCGGATCGTCATACCACCGCCGGCAGTGGGCCTCTTAATCCTGCCTGTTATCGGGTTTTTACTATCTTCATTCATAATTTTATTCCTTTTTTTCTATAAATAATTCTTCTTGCATTATCTATACAAGAATGCCTAGTATATATGTAAATACTTAATGATTTATTATGCAAAAATCATTCTCATATAATAATTAATATCAAATAGTAATCATTATTAATTAAAGATATGATTTATTCTAAAAACACTTTAAAATATAAAACTATTCAATTAAATGATTGATTTAGATACTCAAGAATTAATTACAAGATTTAAAAAAAAAGGATACAAACTAACAACTCAACGTTTAGCAATATATAAATTCATCCTCAGTAGGAATGATCATCCAACAGCAGAGATAATATATCAAGAATTGAGGAAAGACTATCCAACGATAAGTTTGGGTACAATTTATAAAACTTTACACCTTTTGAAAGAATTTGGGTTGATCCAGGAGTTGGGCTTTAATGAAGGTATAAGATATGATCCAGATATGGAATTACACATAAATATGGTTTGTACTAAATGTGGAAAAATCTATGATTATAAAGCTGAGAAAGTGAAAAAAATATGGCGTGATTTTATTTCTGATATTGAAATCAAACCTAAAGGACAACGCATTGATATATATTACGAGTGTGAAAATTGCGAAGGAAATAAAATTTGAGAACCTTAATAAATATTTTTTAATAAATTCATATTAAATCATCAAGGAAATCAGTAAAATCATCAAGGATACTGTCATCATCATCCTCAGATTCTCCTGCCCCCGCAAAAAGGTCTAGAAGTATTGCACTAATCCCAAAAAAATCCATACTTGTTAAGGCATCAATACCTTCTCCTCTTAGATAAATCCTCTTATTGTTGTAATGGTTCTCTATTTCACCTTTATCTTTATGGAAAGACAATATAAGTTCATTACTTCCAATATAAAAAATCTGATTCTCCTTCAAATATCCTTGTTCTTCAAAATTCCAATCATCATTCAGCGTTATTTTACCATCATCTTTTATGTACAGCAATGGATAGCCATTTTTAATTCTAGCAGCGTTTCCATCTAAATATCCCCATAATTTTTTCTTCTTACTCAAATATTTCTTTCCATCGACCAAACCTATAATTTCATCCTTTTTTTTTCCTTTTGTATATACTTCAATCATTAAATTCACCCATAATATGATAATATATATTAATTGAACTGGATATTAAAAATTTTGATAATCTAAGTCTAAACCTAACATAATTATTCAAATAATTTTTTTTAATCAAAAATTTCGACAATTAGTTTTGAATCTCCAAACATGGGATTTTATCATTTATAATATCTCCAATAATCAAGTAGTTTAACTTCTTTTCAACCAAAAAAGCAGGATCAATCTTTTTAGCTTTTCCTACATCGACATCAATGAATACTTTTATAGTTATTCTCCCCCTCTTATAGATTTTTATCCATAAATATAATTATCATTTCCATAAAATCTGTCCATTCTTTTTCTTCTTCATAATTTTTCCTTATTTAAAATAAATTTAATAACATCATTAGAATAATCTTTAAGTAATTCGAGAGCTCCATCTTCTATTGCCATTTCTGCTCTGTTTAGCTTTAAGCGTAGTATTGGTGGATATAATATTTCAGTTTTTACATTATTTTGAAGAAATTCAACCCATAAAGATTGTTCTGAAATATCGGTCAACATGACATAAAAACCTGATAAAGCTTTAACTATGAGATTATTGCTTTTTGAAATTTCCTGATACTTAACTAACCAATTTTGAATCTCTATAGTTGGAATTACATTACTTATATTATCTCCTATAATCAAGTAATCTAACCTTTCTTCAACCAGTAAGGAAGGACTAATTTTTTTAGCATTTCCTACTGATACATCAATGTAATCTTCCAAGCGATCTTGGAGCATCTCAGCAATATAATTGCTAAATCCAATTCTTTCCTTATATATTATCCATAATTTCATATTTTTCACCAAATTTTAATAAAAATATTAATAGCTAAACATCTCCTTGTTGGAGTTCCTTTCGTATTCTGTAAGTATAATCTCTTAAACCGGCATCATTCAATAGTAATGAGGGTTCTTCTTTTTCAACGGCATCTAAGAGTCTTAATAAATGCGTTGCTCCCGCGGTTTCAGAAAATTCCCTTTTAAATACTATAGACATTGGTTCTCGGCATTCTTGTCTAACAGTTAAGGCAAAATTATTCAAAGTATCAGGAATTAGTGGTTTACAGTAAATATGTTCTAAAGTATTATTCGAAGCACCACAAGGGCTTTCTCGTGATAAACATACTTCTTTAATTATTGGTTGTTTATCTGAATATTCAATCTTGATTTTATAAATAGGTGAACCAAATTTGTTAAAAAACTTATCTAATTCACGAATCCCTGTATTTGGTTTAGCATTGCACATGGTTTCTGGTTGTATTACTCTTGGATTCGATAACTTTACTTGGTTAAAAAAGCCTTCACCAAAATGTACTGGAAGTATAGTTGGTTTTTGACGCATACATATTTCAAATACAACATCTGGATGCCTGATATATAAAATTAATAAATCAGCATGTTCAATCGCATTCTCTACTTCCTTATCTAAAAAGACCTCATCTAGAAACATCGTGGGATTTTCTTCTTTAATAATTAAAAATTCAGCACTTGGAAACTTCTTACTCACTACTCTTATAGCACGATCGCCATATTTTCCATCTGAAATTACTAAAATCTTCATCCTACTCACTCTTTTGTTTTTAATTCAAGATTTAAATAAAAATAAAAAAAAAATTTAATAAAATCGGAGATAATACATATTCGTTATAATTAATTGATCCTTCCATCCTAATTGTTTTCTATTCATTTTTTTTACCTTCAATTTTTTTTAATTGTTAATTATAATATAGATTGGGGCTCTAATAAGAGCATGTTCACTAATACAGAAAAAAATAAACCATGGGGTCTTATAGTCTTTAAATTGAAATAATGGTAATTTACCATCGAAATTAAAAAGTCTTAAAATACGAAATTTCTAAAAAATTCACTTCTTTAAACTAAAATGAAAATGAATTGACATAAAAAATACCCAAATTTTCTCTATTTAGTAGAAATTTGGGAATGAAATTTATATTATTATATCATTTAGTTCTAACTAATTGATCAATCCAACACTCATACCACTTTGCAGATAAAAAAATATGAGGAATTACGTCTTTGAATCCTTCAGTTTGCAGTTCTTCCTGGATTCTCTGCGATTCTCGAGCAGATTTTGCCCAAGTTTCTAAAAAAAAATTAAGTTAGGAATATTACTATAATTTAGACAATACATAATGTTTTTAGAATGTAAAGATTTAATTTTCCTTATTATTTATATTTTGAAATAAACAGATTTCTAAATCTTTAGTTTCAATATATTCTAAACTTGAATTATAATCATCAGATGAAAATTTAAAAATTAAGAAGAAAAAAAAATATTATTATTTACTTAATCTTTACCCTGAATTAATTTAATCACAAAAATTATAAGAAAAATCGCTCCGATTGTAACACATATAATCGGAATCACCTCAGTAATGATTCCGATAACAAATCCTTCTACTGTACTAATAGAATCTACAAAATCCTGCCAATTTAAAATAGTTGGCCTAGTCCAGTTTAATAACGGAGGTAATACAAACATAGTAATTATAAAAATTGCTACAAAAACTACACCTATAATAAATGCTGTCCATTTTTTCATATTAATCTAGCCTTTGTTTTTATTTTATTATTTGTATTTTAATTTGTTAATATATATAATAATTGTGATTCTAATAAGAGCATGTTCACTAATACAGAAAGAAATGAACAATGGGGGCTTATAATCTTTAAATTGAAATAATGGTAATTTACCATCGAAATTAATAAGTCTTAAAATACGAAATTTCTAAATAATTCACTTCTTTAAACTGAAATGAAAATGAATTGATATAAAAAGTACCCAAATTTTCTCTATTTAGAGTCGAAATTTGGGAAAGAAATTTTCATTATGATATCATTTTGTTCTAACTAATTGATCAATCCAACACTCATACCACTTTGCAGATAAAAAAATATGAGGAATTACGTCTTTGAATCCTTCTTTTTGCAGTTCTTCCTGAATTTTTTGGGATTCTTGAGTATTTCTGGCCCATGTGTGTAATGTAATAAAATTAGGAATATTGCTATAACTTAGACAATACACAATATTCGTAGCATATTTCTGGTAAATGTATTGAACTGTAGAATTTAAACTAGTTCCTTCGTTTAAATATATATGAAAAACTGTCAAAAAAAGAATTTTATGTATTGTTAGTTCTATTGTAAATGATGCTAAATTATTATCAGTCATTCGATTTAATCGTTTTCTAACAGTTTTAGAAGATATTCCAACATCATCAGCAATATCTGTAATGGATTTTCTTGCGTCTCTATTTAACGCCTTTAATATTTTATAATCAATAGTTGTGAGTGGTTCGGGGGTTGTTAAATAGGATACATTTATAATTCCTACAGTTGGTTCACTTATTTGAGCGATTTTTGAAACATAAGTGCTATAATCTTGAAGTTCTGATATATCCCTTAAATAGGCGGAAATATAGAGAAATTTACCTCCCGCTATTCCAATATAGAAGATACTCTCATGCTGTCCTAGTTCTTTGCTAAGTGCATCCATTGATTTTGCATTAGATGGTCCAAAAATTGTGACCGCTAAATTTTTTAACGCAATGAAACTTGGTCGGGCAATGTAGGTATTAATAAACCCATCCTCTTCAAGGTTTTTTATACGTTTATGTACAGCACTGACAGAAATTTTAGTCATATCAGCTAATTCTCTGTAGGTTATGCGAGAGTTTTCTAATAGTCTTTTCAAGAGGAAAAAGTCAGTTTCATCCATAAATCTATCAATCAGTTAAATAATATTCTTAATAGGTATGAAATTTAATTGTCCTTATTATTTATATTTTGAATTAGTTAAAATTCTAAAGAAGATTTTATTTCTGATAATTGTCTAATATCAAAAACCATTTTTAATGATAGTCATAAAGAAAAAAGTAATGGAAACCTTATTATGATTAAATATATCAAAGTATAATAAAAAAAAATCTTTTGTAGTATAAATATTTCTCCTAACTTTCCGAATAATCCACGCAGATTTTATTAGTGAAATTCAAGTGAGTATAGAATATCTTTGAGTTTTTCAGTAAGGTTATTAGCAGCAGCAGAGATACTAACGCGTATCCATTTTTCATCTTTAATAACAGATAAATACATCATTTTATTCTTAAAAATTCCTACAATTTTCAATTCAATTGTAGTCTCATAAGCAGGTGTTCCGTCTTTCAGTTTAGTCAGTTCATTAGAAATTATTTCAATTTCATTTGCAATCATCTTTAAGGGTCTTACTAGCTTTTTAGGAAGTTCTTCCAAACGTCTATTAGGAGATACTTTAGATACTGTTATTTCAAGATTAATATCTGCATATGAAGCAGTAAAGATCGCTTTTGATATTGGATTTGGGTTAACTTCTATAAAATAATCGGGATAAGCTACAGTAAAAGCAGGTGAATCGTTTTGAAAAATTTTCTTGTTAACCTTTTGAGGTTCTAGAACACCATCAAATAATTTTAAAGTATCTTCATAGATCCTTTCAAAGCGAGATTTTATCAATGGTATATATTCTGGATGAGTTATCACAAAAAAAATATTATTCTCAATTGCTTTTATCACCATTTCAGCCATGACTTCAGGATCCATTCCCAGTTCTATTAATTTCAATTGATTTTCGGATTCGGATCCTGGAGATTCAGTCATCGCTGGTGGTGGTTGCCAAAGTCCTTCTCGGTTTTCACTGAGAGTTACACTATTTTCTGCTATATTTGAACGAACATGAGCAGGACATATTACAGAAACACTCACATTTGTATTGAAGCATTCTAATGCTAATCTTTCACTTAATGCTATTAAAGCTGACTTGGAAGCACTATATGGTCCACCATCCCCGGGAGTTAATCCTGCCAATGAAGAAGTATTAACAATATGACATGGTTCTTTACTAGTTAACATTCGATTCAAAAAATATTGAATCCCATAGATTACACCAAATAAATTAACACCAAGTATCCAATTCCAGTCTTCTTTGGTTAAAAAGCGTAAAGGCCCGCCGGTCCCAATCCCTGCATTATTACAGAGGATATCTACATGTCCATAACGCTCATAAGAAGCATCTGCAAGATGAGCAACCTGTTCAGGATCGCTAACATCAGTTATCACTGTCAATACCTCAATATTTTTATCACTGAATTCTTTAGCGACTTTATCG
>JAGXNR010000122.1 GCA_019894875.1 Promethearchaeota archaeon
TAGTTGGATTTCCTCAGAATTCGTGTCTATTGGAAAAAATGTTATAATTGGGATGAACTCTACAATTTTAAGCTTTGCTATTGAGCAAGATAATTTTATATTGAAAAAAATAGTGGTTGAGGACAATGCTCTCATAGGAGCAAAATGTGTACTCTTACCGGGCACCATAATTAAGCGAAATACGAGCCTTTCTGCTCACTCTTATACAAATCATAATCACTTATTAGAAGAGAACTCTATTTATATGGGGCATCCCGCAAAACTAAAGGAAAAAATATAAAATGATTACTGAAAAAAGCGTTAAGATTAACTCTAAGGAAAAGATTAAGAAAAAAAAAAGATTAGTTATCATTTCTGATACACATATTACTCGTTCTGGGGGAGCATTTAACCTCCACGCTTTCAATGTTGGAATTGAAAGAGTAAATAAGATAAAGAACGCATCTCTATTTTTGAACTTAGGAGACATTACTCAGATGGGAACATTATTAGATTATGAGTATGCATTAGAGCAATTTAAGAAATTCGATCCCGTGACTAAAAGTCCTGTAATGAATCTAATTGGAAATCACGATGCTATGAATGTGGGGTATCTATTATTCGAAGAGATGATAGGTAGAAGACACTATGCTTATGAAGATGATGATATTTATATAATTGGAATTGATAGTACTAAACCTGATTTACCCGGAGGAATAATACACCATAATATAATTAATTCTGTACGGATTGAGTTAGAGAAACCTGAGAGAGAGAATAAATTTAAAGTTGTTTGTTTTCATCATCAGCTAATTCCTATACCAAATACCGGAAAAGAGCGATCGGCTATAGATGATTCTGGAGATATGCTCAAAATGCTTTTAGAAGCAAGAGTTGATTTAGTTTTAAATGGCCATAGACACACTTCAAATTTATATACCGTGAGCAGTAGTGAAAAAGACTTATTTATTTTTAACGCTGGAACTTTTTGTTGTAACAAAACAAGATATCGAGAACTTTTCACTTATTCTGTTATTGATATAGAAGGTAGCGCTCTCAGTTTCAAAGTGTTCCCTGTTTTTGATCCAGAATCTAAACATGAAATCCTACGGGAAGTCAATTACTACATTCCATTTAAAATAGAAAATAAGCAAAAACCTATAGCTCGATTCATACAAATGTCAAATTCCTTAGTTTCCGAGGAGAATGAGGGAAAATTTTCGCATTTTGACAGAGCCATCAACAGAATTAATGAGATGAATGACATTGATTTGGTTGTCCACACAGGAAATCTTACACAAAATAGCTATAAAGAGGAATTTAAAACAGCAAAGGAGACTCTTGAAATCTTAAAACACCCATATATAGCCGTACCGGGATTCACTGATTCAAAACCTCTTGCATGGGAGTATTGGAGGCAATATTTTGGTGATTTTAATCCACTTTATGAGAATAAAAAGATCTATTTTCAAGGTTTGAACTCCACAACTCTAGATTCAAAAGCGGGATATATTGGGAGAAAGAACTTGAATAACTTTATTGAAAAAGTTTTATCGCTTAGCCATCAAAAAATTTTTGGTGTGTCTTGCTTCCATAACCTAATACCGACTCCTTTGAGTGTATGGAGGACTGAACTAATCGATTCTGGAGATGTCTTATCCCAATTTGCTAGATCTCAAATAGATTTAGTATTGAATTCCTCCCCAAGTATTTCATTTAACGTCAAAATTGAAAATACTATATTTTCCAATGGGGGGAACCTCGAAGGGAAATATTTCAAAGAAGTTTTTATCGAAATTGAAATCTACAAGAAAGGATTGGTAGTATTAAAAGAACATAATTTGAGAACTGGTGAAGTAAAAGTTATTGGTAATTATAATATATCTATATTTATTTGAAAATAATTTTATCTTTGATAAGAAGCTTGAGAGATTTGTTACCGATAAATATTTTAGATTTATCGATGGTTCTGCATTAACAGTCCCACTTGTATGTCGTAAACGCCATCTTTAGATATTAAAAAGATCACTTAAAGCTTAGAATTCTTATTTCGAATATCTTCCAAACCCTTTCTGAAGTACTTTTATTATATATAGTATTATTAAAAATGTAATACCACCCACGGTAAAAATTTGAAAATTATGGAACAAAACCTTCTTTTACCTCAATATAACTTAGTATTAATTAGATACGCAGAAATCTGGTTAAAATCGCAAAAAATTAAGATTCGAATGCTTAAGTATTTGATGAGTAATATTACTAAAATACTTAAACGAAAAGGAATCAAATTTAACAAGTATCAAATGAGTAAGGATTCATCGAGAGTTTTTTTCTTTTTTAACAATCAAGACCTTCCTTCTGCTATTAATGTATTAAAAAACGCTTTTGGTGTACATTCCTTTAGTCCAGCAATTAGAACATCAAACAACTTAAAAAATATAACAGAGCGAACAATTGAACTTGCCGAAGATATTCTTGATCAAAAAGACACTTTTGCACTCAGAGTTAAAAGATCAGGGAAGCACGATTTTACCTCTTTAGAAGTAGCAACGAAAGTAGGGAAAGCGATTATTGATAATTTTCCGAATCATGAATTGAAAGTAAATCTTACTCAACCGAAAAAACAAATATTTATCGAAGTACGGGGAGAGTTCACATATATTTTCTCTCAGATTATCCAAAGTAAATGGGGTGGTTTACCTATTGAACCTCAGAAAAAAATAGTGGTAATCGATATAGGGAGACTAAATGATATTATTGCGGGATTTTTGTTAATGAGAAGAGGTGCTGAGATTTATCCTATTTTAATTGATCTCACCAAGGAGGGGACTGAAATCGAAGACTGGATCTCAAATTGGAAGGAAATAGGTGAATATATACCAAAAAGTAATGTTCAATTAACCAGATTTAGAATATATGATGTTCTAAAGAAAGTTTATTCAGAATTAGATGAAAAACAATATTTTTGTGGCCTGTGCAGATTAATTAGGTTTGATTTAATATTCAAAATCCTTAAGGATCCTAATTTCCAATTTTATGAAAAAATTAAAGCTTGTACCGATGGCACGAGTTTAAATAATTCAAATTATTGCTCTGATTCGGTTGATTTTGAGACATTAGCCATCAATACTCTGCACTTAAGTCATCCTATATTTACACCAGTCATTGGGTTTGGAGAGAATAAGATTCAAGATTTTTCAAAAAAAATCTCAAAAAATCTTAATATAGTTAATTATTGCCCATTCAAACCTGAGAATCAAGTATTTGATGCTGAAAAATTGAAGGAATTGTATAATCGTTTGAGTATTGATAACGACCTTCTATTTATAGTGGAAAATGGATTAGATTTTAATATTTTCTAATAAAATTTATTCCATTCGGTTGTTAAATAAGAAAAAGAGTTTATTTCCATTGAATTCTATTATTTTTTGTTATAATTAAGCTTAAAAATTAGTCTAATTTATTAAAATTGAACCAAGTTTGAAATAGAGTTTACTAACACCTTATAATTTTCTATTTGAAACGAGTTGAAATATTATGGTTAAAGTTGATTTGAACCTTTTAAACATCTTTGTGTTGAGAGTAAAAAAAAATAAAATCGTATACGAAGGAGATATAGTAGGCGATATTATCTCTCAATTTCTCAAAGAATATAAAGATTTGTTAGACGATAGCATTTTGTCCAAAAATAAAAAGAGACTTAATCCACAAATGGTTATTTTACTCAACGGTAGGAATATTTCTTACATGAAAAACTATAAAACTAAGTTAAGTGAAGGAGATCAGCTTTATATATCTTTTCCTATCTCGGGAGGTTAGTTTTTTTACAAGTATTAACAATAAACTTCAATTTTAGTTTCTATTTTTCGTTAAAAAGTGAGGATTTATTAATTCCTTCTGCTATAAATAATTTGTAGTGTTGTTTCCGACATTTTCAAAAAGTAAGTTTTGGGAGCTAATCAGTAAAAACTGGTGATATTTTATTAAAAAGATCGCGTTTATGGGACTTGACTTTGCTGGTAAAACGAGTATAATTACGGTTATTTCTAAAAAATTCGGTTTTGAAGAGGATATCCTTAAATTAATGCCTACTCGTAAAGTAGCCAGAGACGCTTTTAAATTTTTAGGGATAGAATTTATCAGAATGGATTTTGGGGGTCAGCTTCAATATAGAGAAGAATATCTAAAAAATCCAACAAGATATATTAGTGGAACCGATTTACTTTTCTATGTTATTGACGCTCAAGATTACGACCGGTACGTTGAAACTATCGATTATCTTGATAAGATTTTACTTTTTTTAAAGGAAAATCAAGAATATCCCCCGATTTGTATTCTTTTTCATAAGTTCGATCCTCAACTAACAAAAGAGAAAGTTATAAACCAGAGAATATTGACGATTAAACATGCATTAATAAGATATAGTAATGATTTTGACATCTTTTTCTTTGAAACTTCTATATATAATATCAAATCTATCATGGACGCTTTCTCATCCGGATTATCTTTATTATTTGAAAAAATGGAAATGGTATCTCGATTGTTCGCTAGAATTAGTAAGAATTATAATTCTATTATGATAGCGCTTTTCGACGCTAAGGGTATAACGATTGGTGAGTATTATCGCCCACATCTACATTTATTAGAAAAAATGAGGATCTACGATAAGTATTTAGAAGTTCAAAAAAAAATTATCGCAGAGAATAGAACTTTGCTTGAGTTTTCAGATAGATTTGATGATGGCCACCGATATTCTGGGTTAGTGGAAACCTTAAAGTTTGGGAATTTGGATTTCTATTTGTTATTTATTATTGAAGAGGATGAAGAAGCCTTAGAAAAAACTGTAGATGTATTAGACAAATTAGAATCTGCTAAGGCTCAAATGGAAACTCTAATTCTTCAATTAATACAGTGATGCTAATCATCTTTATATTTAAAGTTCGTTATAAATTCTTCTAGCTCTTTCTTATTTGGGATGTATTGGTGTAAAGTTTTAAAATGTATCAAATGCGTCGCAAATTTATCACATTTAACTAAAACAGCTTTTAAGTTATCTTTATTTTTTTCGGATAACATCTCATTTAGTAATTTTTTGTTATTTATTAGTTCAAAAAATTTACTCAAAAATCCCCCTTGGAAGTATTCCTCTGAAGATAATAAAAAAATCTCATTCGCTTCAAGGACTGATGAAAAGTTGAGATTTAACTTATCAGTTTTAATAAGAGTGCCTTTTTTTCCGGATTTGTAAACTCGAATTTTTGCGTATTCCTTATACTTTTTGTCAATTTGCTCAACAAAGATATCTTCCTTGAGGATAACACTAAGATCTTTTATGTGTATGAACAGAATATCATGCCTACTGTTTAATTTTTTACGAAACTGCTCAAATAAGTCGAAATTTTCATCTTCTATACTAAAGGCAGTCAATAATCCCAATTTAGAACCATTTTCAAGGATTTTAATAAAGGAATTTGATAACGAAGCACAAAATATTAACTTAAATTGAGGAAGTTTGTAATCTTCTAATAAATCTTCATCAATGCTCCATTGATGGAGTGGATTTGGTCCTAATAGTATTTTATTACCATGATTTGAAGTCACAATTATCCGAATTGGAAGAATTTCATCTGAGCGAATAATACTAGTCGTATCCACTCCGATTTTATCTAATTCATCGACTATCCATTCACCTTTTCTCCGGATTATGCTAATCAATTTAGTTGGAATATCATTTCGAATAAGAATTTCTGAAATTGAGCTACCATTTCCCCCCCTTTTGAAATAACTCCATCCATCATTTTGAATGGAAATCTCATTAATTCCTTTAAGAAATATTTTCTCTAAGACTTTCTTAGTTAGATCATCAGGATTGTATTTAATAAAATTAAAAATTTTGGAAGCGAGTAATTTGGCACATTCCTCATAGAAATTAGATTCATAATACAAATCTTCAAATAAAACACCTAAAACAATGATATCAGATGGCAATGTATATTACATGTAATTAATGTCAAGATATAATAACGCAGATGGAGGGACTTGAACCCCCGAACGCTTACGCGCACCGGCTTTTATGGTAAAAGTACTTACTTTCGAAGCCGGCGTCTTACCACTGGACCACATCTGCTTTAAATTATATACTTAAATAGAATTAGTCCTAAGAAATATAAAATATTTTCTAATAATAAATTAAATGAATTAAACGCTAAAATAAGATATTTCTATTAAAATTAAGCAGTTGGAACATAAATTTTCAATTTCAGATTAGGATCAAATAATTTTATTAATCCTTCTCCCTCATATTGTTTTAATAACAAGTTTGCGGTCGAAATTCTGAGATCAAACTTAAGAGCTATGTCAGAAGCCAATATTGATTTTCGTTTAGGAAGAGATTCTCTAATATCTTTTTCTATAGAACTGGGAACAAATGCATCACGTTCTACGATATTTATCTGCTTTGTTCTTCCATATTTTCGTCTTAAATTTAGAGTTGCTTTTCGAACTAATAATTTTTCTTCCTTTTCGGACATTTTATCACTATTTAAAATTTGAAATGTCAATAATTAAAGCTAATTGTAATATTAAATACTTAAATTCTAATAAAATTTTTGATTTAATAACAATTTTAAGAACACTCTACTATTCTGAGTAAGAATCAATAATGAAGGCAAAGTAATTTTGAACAAAGAATATTCATTTAATATCAAACGAAAAAGGCCTGAAGATTTATTCGAGACCGTTTCAGATTACTTTAATGAAGAAACACTTATAGATTATGCTGAATCTAAATCTATAATGCGAACGCAAAAAAAAATCACTATTCGAGCTCTCGAGTTATTAGAGCTTAAAAATAATCGTTCTTTAATCTTAGATGCTGGTTGTGGACCCGGTTTTGCAGCAGCATACCTAAACGAATTAGGATATAAGACAGTTGCTCTTGATATCATTTCAAATTTTCTTAAATTTTACAGTATTGAGTATCTGAATCCAATTTTGGCAGATATGTGCTATCCTCCATTTAAACCGGAATCTTTCGACTCGATTATTTCTATTTCTGCGTTACAATGGGTTGTCAGAGATGTAAAAAATAAGAATGAAAGATTAGTTCTAACCAATCTATTTGTATCTTTTTATCAAATCTTAAAACCTGAATCAAGAATGATTGTTCAATTTTATCCAAAAAATACTGTTATAATGGATTATGTTGCTGAAATTGTTAATAATAAGACATATTTTAAAGGAAATTTCATAATTGATAATCCGAATAATCCAAAAAAACGAAAAGTATTCCTGCTATTGAAGAAATAGTAAACTTTTGATTTATCGATTTAGTAAAATGATGCTTTCTGCTTTCCAAAAGCAGACTAAAAAGCATAAGATTTTATTAA
Organism: Promethearchaeota archaeon; assembly: GCA_019894875.1. The sequence continues at coordinate 7,368 of JAGXNR010000122.1, forward strand.
ATGTGTATTATAAAATTTTTAGCAAATTTTTATATATAAAAAAATCGATATTAGATAATTGAATAAGTGACCTGTTAAAGAAAGTTATGGGGAAGGTGCGTGATTAAGTTGCCGGTGGGTTTAATAGTTATGAAATGGGATGAAAGAGTCGGTACTGAAATTCTAGCAAAACATCCTGAAGAAATTGTGATTACAGATAAAACACTTATGCAAGTGTATAGTACTCATGAATATAGCGGAGAATTAGGGATAATTAGTCTTATGGTGGGATCCTTAAATATCGCTTCTTATTACACGGGACCAGATAAAGGATATTACATCTTGTTATTACTGAATATTGACGACGATCCAGACACTTACGAAGGTGGCTTAATCGATGCATCAAGAACAATTTTGCAGAGCCTTGAAGATGATTCTTATAAGGAATTAGTTCCTACACTTTTTAGGAGGTTATCTGTTTATCCTTCTTTAAACGCTGAACAACTGTTAGCAATAACATATCAGGACGAAGTGAAGAGACTGATTATCAATCGATTAAGAGACGAAGGTGTG
>JAGXNR010000123.1 GCA_019894875.1 Promethearchaeota archaeon
TACCAATCCATCGGCTCTACAAGCGATAGGGTTCTACGACGATTATCAGGACATTTATTGCGAAGGAGACAAACATTATGCGATGTATCCAAAATTATACGAAGACGCAGCTCTTGGTAATTTGTTGGTATTTACCTCTATGGGATGTGGTTTAAACATAATTTCAATTGATAATTTAGAATTCGCACCAAGCATCCCTGGTTTTGATGTTTTCCTATTGGTTCTGACAATAACGATGGGTATCTTTCTCGTGTACAAAAAATTAAGAAAAAATTTAGATTCTTCAGAATCTATCACTAAACCATGAGCTTTTAATTCAGTTTTAATATCAAAAAAGCTCTATATTATTTTTGCAAAAAAACGCTGCACATTTTGTTCAAGAAGATAAGGGTCCAGAATTAGCTAAGTTGATGATAGAATTTATTAAAAATAATCCTTAATTAATCTTTTTTTATTTCTTTTCTTCGGCTGAATCTCCAATCAATCTCAAAAGGAACTACATCGCAAGTTTCCACATACCATATAAGCATTCTCTCTTTCATATTGATAAGAATATCTTTATATTTTGAATCATCAATCAGATTATTAATTTCTTCTGAATCGTTAATTAAATCATATAACTCATCTTTTTCATAAAGCCGTTGAACGTATTTAAAATCTTTTGTTCTACACATAACAGCTTTACCATGATAAGGTCCGTCATCAGTTATTTGAAGACCCACTCGGGGCCAATAGAGACCACTTGGGATCAATGCAGATGTAGATTCCAGTTCCATAGCATGCTTTTCCCCGTATAATCTCCCACCCTCACAGAAAACTGCATCTCTATGACTTTCAGTTTCACCTTTGAGTAAAGGGATTAAACTTTTACCAAAGCGAGAATAATTAGGATTTAAACTTGTTAAAGCATAAACTGTTTCAGAAAAATCAACTAATTCAACTAAAGCATCACATACTCGAGGATTAACATTAATATAACTTGGTGGTTTAATTATAAAGGGTATTCTGGTAAGGCAATCTTCAAATGTATTTTGAGTTTTCTCAACAAGACCATAATCTCCTGTAAAATCACCGTGATCCGAGAATAAAAAGATAGCAGTGTCGTTGTAATAATTTTTCTTTTTAAGTTCGTCAATGATTAATCCGAATTGATGATCAAGGCGAGCACACATTCCATAATAAGTTGCTCTTAATTCACTCCATCTATCTTCAGTCCATTCTTGAAGATTTTGTCGATCATAGATACCCTTTAAAAGAGAAGGCTTTTCAGACCATTCCTTTGGTGTCTTTTTACGCTGTGGAAGTTTATTTCGATCTATAATACTATACCATGGTTCTTCAATGCCATATGGAGGGTGTGGATTAGCTAATGCGATGTACATACAAAGAGGTTTCTCTCCGTCATATGCTTGGATAAAATCTATTGCTCCTAAAATTATAGCCCAATCAAAATCAAAATAAATATCATCTCCTTTAGTATCTAATTTACCTGCGAAAAAACTATAATAATTATCACTTTCAGGAGTTCCTCGCCATTTATCTGAAATATGTAGATTTGGTTTCCATTTATGACCCCAACGATTCAGATCTTCTTTAGATGGCCAAAAATATATATCACAATATTCTCTTAAATCGTGCTGAGCGGGAATTAGATCATTTCTTCCTCCCCACCAGATGTAATAGCCAGTATCCCTGAGAATTCCTAGTAAATTAGGTTCATCCCTTTCTAAATGAAGCATATGGTGCATAGTACGATGCCCTTTTACATGAGGATACCAACCAGTCATGAAACTACATCTGGAAGGAGTACACACAGGATTCTGACAAAAAGCATTACTGAACGAAACGGCATCGGTTTCCACAATTTTATCAAGATTAGGGGTTATTGCAGCGGGATTTCCCAGATGTCCTAATACATCCCCACGCCATTGATCAACATTAAAAATGATTATATTTGGTTTGTTATCCATACTATAATTAGCACCTTATTGGATTTAAAAATTCTTTATGCAAAAATCTATGAGTAAACTTTACTTTGTAATTTATTTGTTTAGTGAAAGTTTTCTGATGTTTTTTTAGTATTGTACTTTCGATATTCAAATATAAGAAGCACAGCAGCAATAACACAAAATCCAAAAAAGGAAAAAAATTCTAAAGCATGAAATGGGGAGCTTGTGAAAAGGTCCCAAAAATTAAGACTATTAAAAGCCATCGCAATTCCAGTTTGAAGAAAAAAGATCGATCCGAAAATAAAACATCCTATTAATTGTAATATGGTCGCTAGTTCTATACGTCTAAGATATGCTGAAACTGATGAGAGAAGCATAAAAAAATAGTAGTACTTTATTGGAAGAAGAGCTAAAAATTCACCTAAAGAAATAATCACTATCCAAAGTGTAAAAAATAAAATTAGATTAACTGTGGCGAGGATTTTTAACCAGTTTTTCGATAATTTCAAATTAGAAATTCATTTCGACGGGATACATTCTTATTAAGTAAGAGCTATTTATAAGGTATTTTACTGATAAATTTAGAACAAAAAAAAAAGATTTAGAATGGTAATACAATTAAGGTTATACTTAATATCATTCCTAATAAAATGGCTACTAGAACGTAAATCAAAAAAGCTAGTATTGTTACTACAATCGCAGCGAGCAACCCAATATTGTGACTAACACTTATAATCAGCCACACTAAAATTAATGCTATAATCCACGCCAGCCAACCACTTAAAAACCAAAATATTAAAGCATAGACAACTGTAATTAGAAAGGCTGTTAGAAATACATTACCAAAGTTTGTATGTTTAGATTTACTGATAAAACCCAAAGCAATCGATAGGAAAATTGCCATAATAACCAAAAATATCAAATATAATATCAGTAACCACATTATCTCTTCAATTGTTTGAAACATCATTTTTTTATTTCACTTCTACTTGTTTATATTATTTTTAATTTAGATCTATATATAAGAGATCTGAAAAAACCTTACGTTCCTCCTCTGTTGGAATTTCCCCAAATTCCATATGAAAACCTAATTGATCTAAAGTATTCATCATGTGAACTGGTTTTATATTAGATCTCATATTCGCATTGAGCTTCTCCCATTGAAGAGGAAAGGTGAAAAGCGGTTCAATCTCCTCATTTTTGAATTTTTTAACCACATCATCGAGATCATCAACAATAAATGTTATATTGTGTACATATGCCCCATTTTTCTCTAAAAGGTGGTACCAACTACCAAATTCATTTTCAATTTTAATCATTGGTTGAATGTATTGTAATACTACATTGCTCAAATTTACATGTATACAACGAGAAAGAGGACTGTTTAAGAAATTCGCAAATTCAATTTCTACTTTTTCAGATCCAAAGACATTGTGGAGTAGTTCATAGGTTTTCTCTATGTCAGGGGTAACCAATTCGATATGCATCATTGGAGATACACTACCAATTAAATCATCTCGACCTGTAGCATAGCGAGTTTGAGGCATCATATTCCTAGCTTCTTCTTTAAGGGGATTAACGCCAAACTCGAGGTGAAACCCAAGTTTTTCCATAGCATCCATCATAAATACTTTCTTTACATTGGGTTTTACGAATTGAGGAGGGATCATTTTTCCCCATTCCAAATCAAATGTGAAAAGAGGTTTAATTCCACCTAATCGCTCCATTTCATTTGCTGCATCTTCAGCGTTTTCTACACTAAAAGTAAGGTTATGAACTCCAGATCCCTTAGTTTTTAGCTGAGTATCCCAAGAACTTCCCTCAGCTACGGGTTCAATGAACTGTAGAACCACATCCCCGAGCCCAACATGGATAACTTTATTAGTCTCACCATCTAAGAAGCCAGCAAATTCTTCTTGTACCTTTTCAGCTCCAAACACATTATGGAGAATTTGAAAAGCCTTTTCAGCATCAGGTACAGATATTTCAATATGCATTAAGTCTAAAAAATTAACGACCATTTATATCACAGTCTAACTAAGTTTTGAAATTATTGTTTTTAATACCAATATATATTTTAATTTTTGGATAACTCAAATTAAGAGAATATGAAAATATATGGTTTGGAAATAAAAGTAATTACTTTAATCGACGATTTCCTAGTTTTTCATGTTAATTATTGCTTCTGCAATTCTATTAAGAGCTTCTTCTAGGATTGATTTAGGGCATGCAATATTGATCCTTTCAAATCCTTCCCCCCCTTGACCAAAAATATAGCCCTCGTCTAGCGCTACTTTTGCTTTTCCACGCATAAATTTTTCCAATTCTTTGGGTTTTAGTCCTAATTCTCGAAAATCAAGCCAAATAAGATAAGTCCCCTCAGGTTCTATTACTTTTATTTGAGGGAGTTTTTCTTTGACAAAAGCTTTTAAAAATTCCAGGTTTCCTTTAAGATATTGTAATAGAGCATCTAACCAATTCTCACAGAATTCATGTTTATATGCAGTTTCCATCGCTGCTACAGCAAAAAGGTTAGGTCCACCAACCCCAAGATTTGCTTGCGTATTTTTAAATGTTTGACGTAATTTTGGATTTGGAATCACAATATTCGATATTTTTAGACCTGCTAGATTAAAAGTTTTACTTACAGAAGTACATGTAATTGAATTTTGGGCGAATTCTTCATTTATAGTAGCAATATTTGTATGTTTATATCCCGGAAAAATTAAATCACAGTGAATTTCGTCTGAGACGATTACAATCTCATTTTTAATACAAATTTCACCAAGCTGTTTCAATTCTTTCTTAGTCCATACCCGACCTATAGGATTATGTGGATTGCATAAAATTATCATTTTGGCTCTTGGATCTTTGACCTTTTTCTCTAGATCTTCAAAATCCATTGTATAAGTGTTATTAGAAAACTTTAATGGATTTAAAAGGATTCTACACCCATTATTTTCAATAACAGGATAAAAAGGATAATAAATAGGATTTTGCACAATCACTTTATCCCCAGCATTACAAAAAGCGTTGACTGCAACATCTAAAGCGGGAATGACACCGGGAGTTTGACTTAACCATTTTTTGTCTATATCCCACCCATATCGTCTCTTGAACCAACTTAGAACAGATTCAAAAAATGAGGGGGGAAGAATTGAATAGCCAAATATTCCGTATTCAGCCGTTTGAACTAATTTATCAATGATGGGCTGAGGTGCTTTAAAATCCATATCGGCTACCCAAAGAGGTAACAGATCAGGATCACCAAAACCTTTTTCTAAAACTTGTTTATCCCATTTTGCTGAATTAGAATTAGTTCGATCAATGACTTGATCAAAATCATAAGAACTAGGCATTTTTATAACCCTCGAAGATAATCCGGTCGACGTAAGTTCGGATATTTAATAGCTCCGTCAACGACCTTTAGAAAAGTTTCTTTATCTTCTGCTAATTCTCCTTTTAAGCTAACATAATTTGATGCGTGATTTGAATTAAAGACACACTTCTGCAAATCATCAGATGTGTATTCTATCATCGTGTATAACTCCTTTAATATTTCTGTGCTAGTGCATGGTTTGAATTCTCCTGTTGATTTTTGCGTCCATAATTCAGTTCCAGGAGTAAGTCCTAATGTCAATGGTGATATATACCACTCAATTGGAGTTGGTGGAGCCATTCTATTAATTAATTTAGCAGATTCAATTGCGTGCTTTCTACTTGTTTCAAGATCATTCCCGGCCAGTCCTAATAGAAATATACCAGACCAAGCAATTCCTGCTTTATAACATTTTTGAGCAGCAAGGGCATAATCATCTTGGGTAGCTCCTTTCTTACAAGCTTTTAGAACCTCGTCATCTCCACTTTCAATACCTACGTAAACCATTGTAAAACCACTATCAGCTAATCTTTTTAAATCCTCATCAGATTTACTTAAAATATCTTTAGCATGAGCATAAGAACTAACTTTCTCAAGGTTTGGATGTATTTTATGAGCATATTCGGTTAACTCCGTAAGAATCTCGGGTTTAACTACAAAAGCATTTCCATCTTCGAAAAATATTTTACGTACTCGATTTCCATAAAAAGCACCAGCTCTTTTAATATCATCTTTGATTTCTTCAATATTTTTACGAATAGAGAACTGTTTGGACCTATACATAGAACAGAATGTACATTTATGAGTGCATCCATTCGTTATTGCAATCAATAAAGCATCCCACTCAGAGGGAGGTCTAAATACGGGATCTACCAAATTTCCAACTACATAATTCATAGTTTCTTCTATTTATATCATGTATTGTTTAAACTTTAACTTTTTCATTTGAAATTATTGATACTATTTGGTAGATTGTTAATATAATAAGGAAATATTGAAATAACGGCTGTTTAATTATAAAAAAAAAAATTTAAAAAAAGTTCAATATATTGTGGCTGTAAGAATGCTGTATTTCACGTAACTAGTGGTATAATCTTCATTAATATAGGTTAGAATCTTCACGACATGTACTCCCGCTGAACTAGATTGGATATTGTATCTCATTATAAATGAGCTACGTAAATATAGATCTGAACTTAAACACGTCACACTGATTTCTTCATAAGGTGATGGAGGTGAGCCATCTATATCAAAAGAAATGTCAATAGTAGTCGATCCACCAAAAATATCTATATATATTTCGCAACTAAATTCAAGCAATACTGAATCAACAGCTTTAGTGTTATATGTAACGTTTAGTTGAGGTATTAGGACAAATGTACTAAAATCTAAATATACGTTATCATTATTTGTAGCAACGTAGATTTTTGGTCCTTCTGAAGGTGAAGGAATAATGAATTGATATACACCAAAACCTAATGCTCCAATTGCGATTAATTCCTTTACCTGTGTTTCCCATATTTTATCAATTTCTTTAATTTAGTTAGAACTATTATAAAACTATATTTGCGATAATTTTAATTAGATTTATTTATAAGAAACTAAATAAACTATTACAAATATAAATTTTAAGTAATTATATCGTCAAAAATTTATAGAAAAATAACTTAAGTCTTCTTATATTATTCTTTTATTAATTAGCTCCGATTAGCTAATATTTTAGCTAAAGATATAAATTTTTAAATGGTCCAAAAGTTTAGTATATAATATCTCATTATGTAATAGCTTTAACTTTAGTGTAAAGGTGAAATATATTTCAGATAAGATAATGTCTATGAAAGAGGCGATCAATAAATTAGTTCATGATGATGAATTTGTATTCTTTGGTGGCTTCGGAAATGGGATGACCTTTTCAGCTGCTCATGAAATAATCAGGCAGAATAAACGAAATCTAAAAGTGACCAAATGTGGGGGCGGAATAATGTTTGACCAGTTAATAGGTGCTGGAGTCACAAATCACATAGTCACTTCACATTGCTGGAATGGAACTGGACCTCAACCCGCGTATAATCTAAGACGCTCAATGGAAGAAGGGATACCCCAAAAGATAATTTACAATGAACAGTCTCTTTTTATGATCAATATGTCATTTTTTGCTGGTTATATGGGCATCCCGTTTGTCCCAATTCGTTCTGTTGTTGGTACGGGCATTTTTGATCATCCAAAAGAGGTAGGATTAAAGGCAGCAAGAGTGGAATGCCCTTTCACCGGTGAAAATATTTGTGTCGTTCCTGCAATAAATCCCGATGTTGGTGTTATTCAAGTACAAAGGGCAGACAGCGAAGGAAATGCCCAAATGTGGGGTTTAATAGGAGATACTAAATACGGAATCAATGCGTGTAAGAAAATTATTGTTGCAACTGAGGAAATCGTGGATAAAAGCGTAATTATGGAATCTCCCGAACGCACAATAGTTGGAGCTCACAAAGTTGATGCTGTTGTACATGAACCTTGGGGTGCTCATCCGAGCAGTATGCAAGGT
>JAGXNR010000124.1 GCA_019894875.1 Promethearchaeota archaeon
CTCTTCTTTGGTGGAATTGACAGAAAGACATAAATCACTTGGAAAATTCATTCAAAGTAGCTTAAACACTGTACAAGAAGACGTAATGGCTATTTACACTAAATCAACTAGAAGAATGAAGACCAATCTTAATAATATAGATAAGGATACTAAGGGTTATTTATCAAATTTAAAAGCAGCAATAATTTTATTAGAAAGTTCAAAAACCCCAATTAAAGGGAAATTAAATTCACTCCAGACAGAGAATAAAGAGCTTCAGAAAGTTGTAAAAGATCTTAGATCCGATAATAAAGATTTATTGAATAAACTTAAAAAATTAGAAAAGGGAGGAGAATAACCAAAAATGTCAGATATATCAAAAATCATAATTGATTCTGAAGCTTTCATTCGCATGATAACTCACGTATTAAGGTTTGGTAATGAGGCGCTTGAAGAAAGTGTTGAAGTAATGGGTATCTGTATTGGTAAGAAAGATGAAACTGAAAACTTGTTTAATTTACTTAATATCATTCCACTTCAGCATGGAATGAAAGTAGCAACGGGGTTCACTAAAGAAGATATTGAACTTCTTGCTAATTTGAACAAAGAATATCAAGAAAAAGATTTAAACATTATAGGATGGTATATTTCCAGACCAGGTTGGGGTCTTGATTTTACAGAATTCACAATTCAAAACCATAAATTTTTCCAAACAGAGAAAAATCCACAAGGATTTGCTATAATATTTGACCATACGATCATGGGAAAAGAGAAAGAATTTGGTTTTAAAATCTATACTTTAAAAGACTTTAAAAAATCAAATGATTCTCGTGAAATCCCTTATGAGATTATATTACCGAAAAACCTAAGTTTTTTCAAATGGGTTCAAAAATTGGTAGAGGACTCACAACGATTATCTCCGGTAATAATTAAGGAATTGAGGGAAGAACCCTTAAGAGAACTGCAAGAGATACCGCTTTCAACAGAGGATTTAGTTGATAAGAGCATTAAGGATTATTCATCTCAAATAGAACAGGTATTTGATGGCTTTAATGATGGATTAAAAAAAGTCAATGAAACTATCAGCGGTACCTATAAATCTCAAATAAAAAACTGGGTGGATGACATGACTCAGGGTACTCTGAAAGGTATAGAATATATTAGTAGATCAACATCTCAATTGAATAATACGGTTTCAGATGGACTTAGAGATGTACAGAACTATTTGAATAGCACATTTACGGAGATATCGAGTCTTTTTAAGAAGAATATAACCGAATATATTAATAAACGTGTTATAGGACAACAAGAATTAACGAGTGAAATTTCTACTAAGTTAAAGGAGAACATTGAAGAGATTAAAAAAGAGTTTATGGATCAAATAATCAATAATATTAACCCTTTAGAAGAAAAAATTACAACTGTGCTTGATATTTTGGATAGTAATTCAAAATTAAATTCCAAAATGTCAGAAATAGCAATTGAATTAAACTCGCTAATTTCAGAGACCGAAAATAATATTAAAAGTCTAACCGACAATATTGATGAACAGATTGAGAATGTAATAGCGCCACATAAAGCACAAATTAATGAAAGTTCTGAAGAATTAGATTTAGAACTAAAACCAATCCAAGAAAGTCATTTGGGAATAAAAATTTTACTGGAAAAACTCCAAAAAATAATAACCGATTTTAGGAATTTAACCTAATTTTTTAAAAAAATTGTAAACTGGAAACCTTTGCAACACTCAGCTTATATTTAGGGATATTAGTTTGTAGCCGTTTTAATTGATTTAATTTAGCCACTCGACTTAGTATGCGCCCTATTCTGTCTACCTTGATATTTACGCCGAAGTTTTCTCTTAGAATTGAATTAATTTTATAAGACGATAATACTACAACTTTCGAGATGTTCTTTTCACAGAGTAATTCAATTGCTTTCTTAACCAAATGTATTAGATTTTCTCTACCTTCTACTTTAGTATTTTGCATTCTTTGGAAAAATATGTGTTATATTGTATAGTTATATTTTAGTGTTTTTAAAACTTTCATATGAAAAACATCAATCAATCTAATATGTATATTATTCTTAATTGGATCTTCCTAATTTCAATTTTATATTATAAAAAAATAAATAAAACAAAAAAAATACATTAAAATAAAAAAAGAATATTTAACAACTTTATCTCGACGTGGGGAAACATATGTCTGATAAGCAATCTAAGTCTAAAGAAATTAAAGAACCGAAAACGCTACATCCAAGAAAAACAAGGAAAGTTAACAATTTTACAGCGAAACAGCACACTAAATTAACCAATTTTTCTACTAAAATGAAAAATCAATTATCAAATATTTATTCTACTAAGATCGCTCATCAGGAAGTTTATTTAAAAGGCCAAGCGCCAACTTCATACTCTTTTCAACGAAAGTTTTATGGGTTATATTTATTGTTTATATTTTATTCTCTACTGTTAATTATCGAAATTAACATTCCAGGTAGTAAGTGGATTAATTTATTGATGTTAGACAATCCATTTGCTTTTTCCAATGCAATTATAGGGTTTTTTATAGTGTTATCCTTTTTATTTAGCATCGATAAAGTAAGGATCTTTATTTTTGAAGAAAACACAGTAATTAAACAAATATTAATATACAGCGGTATAATTGTGGGATTGTATTTACTATTTCGATATATTTCAACAGATCTTAATTTTATGACTTACTTATTGGCTCTATCCATGATCTGGTTAGTTCTCCTCTCCTCCAAGTTTTACATGTATTCAAGAAAATTTTCGACAAAAATAGAAGCTCGATTCATTAAGAAATATTCCGTTCCTAGATACTTTCTAGCAGTAATTATCCCATTTTTCATCTTGGCGGTCCTTGTTATTATTTCCTTATTTTATCGAAGTTTTTTGGTATTCCTTTCATTAGATTTTTTTGCTGCGTTTGACCCAAGTAGTGCTGTTGTTGTTTATAATTTTGAAATGCGACGAATCATGCCCTTAATTTATCTTTCACTTGTTATGACTCTAGTTTTCATCATTTTTGAATTTATTTCCACCAGAAGAAGGGCTGAGACACGAAGAGCCGGAACATTTGATAATTTCACGTTTTCCTTAATAGTATTGTTTATCTTTTTCTTTCAGATCATGCAGATAAGTATTTACTTACTCTTACAACCCGAAACGGTTACAGCTTTTAAGTCAACAATTGGTGCAACGGGTTCAGCAGCTACGTATATCTTTATTCTTGAATTTGGTATATCTATGTATTTCTTATATCGAATTGTAAAAAAAACGGGAAAAACTTTGGGTTGGCGTATTTTGATTTTTAAACAAGATGGCTTAATAATGTTATGCTTGGCATGTGTATTAGCTCAAACACTTACTCGATTCTCTTTGGTAAGTGAAATACCTAACCAGTTAATTTCTGATGTTGGAGTTATCCTAATGTGGGATAAGTACATAATTTCAGTTCTTCTGATATTTTTCTTAGGGTGTACAATATTAGTTTATTATATCAAACCTCACGAAACGTCCATGTTTATGCGTCTACAGAAGGAGACAATAAACAAGGAAGAAGAAAGCATAGAAAGAATTTACAAAATTATCCGAAGTGAATATATTAGAAGAGGTGAAGCATATCCACTTGAAGTAATTGAGAGAGAATTAATTAAAGCAACTCAATTGTCAAAAGGAAAGATTTATGATCTGATTCAAGAACTAGCAAAAAAAGATATGGATATTTTAATATCAGAAGAAAAGCAAGATGTCGGAATACCAATAAAAATGATTAATTTCACCTCAGTAACCGAGCGTTTTGAGAAAAAGGGAGTAGCTGAACAGAAGGCAAAAAAATTTCTAAGTGAAAGATTATTTGAAACTGCTCACCAAAAAGAAAAAAAAACTAGTAGGCTATTGAAGAGCGGTGAATCCGATGCAACAGAAAATAGCTTTATCTCCTCACTTACAACAGATTACGGTAAGAAACAAAAAGACAAAGAATTATATAACCAAAAAGTAAAGGATTCCTCAATATCTTTTACTTCTGAGCTACTCGCGAAGAATGTTACTAATCAAATAATCAATATCATTAAGAAAGAGTATATTTTTAGGATAGAAAATCCTGAAAAAAATCCAGATTTTTATATACCTATCTCAGAAATTTCAAACGAGGTTGAACTAGCTACTAAAATCACAGCTGGAGAGTTATATCCCGTAATAAAAGAAATAAGCAGAAAAGATTTAGAATTAACTTTAATAGATAATCCAGATGAGCCAGAAGACAAAAAAATCAAGTTTTTGCCATATTCTGATGATAACATGAACTATAGCTTAGCGTACTTCAGGATTGAAGAATATTTAAGATTTAGAATTCTTGTAGCAAAAAATTTTCTGAAGAATTTAAAAACTAAAAGGGATAAAAGAATACTTTCACAATTAATAAAAGAGATTCCAAAAGGAACCGATACGCAAAATTCTTGGATCGAATTGTTAACTATTTTACACCAATTATATCCAATATATACTGAACAGCTGAATTCAATTCCAGATACTAAGAAGATATTAAAAGAAGTAGATGCAATCATTAGAGATTACGAAAAAAAACAAGCATAAAATGGGTAAAACATTCCTAAAAAAGAAGATAAAATATTTTAGATTATTTGATAAAATATAGAGAAAATACAAATATTCTCTTAAAAATTCTACTCTTGTGGTTCCCACCATTTTGCTATTGATTTAATGTATTCATCAGTCCAAAGATTTTTTATTCTACAGATTTTAGTGCATTCTAGGCATTTATCTGGACTGTAAATAGGATGTGAAATATATTTCTCGCCTCCATCTGGGAGCAGGACAACGAGGGTTCCCGAATCCATCTTCTTTGCTGTTTCTATAGCAACATGTAAGGCTGCACCAGAACTAATTCCTGAAAAGATCCCCTCGGCTAAAGTAAGCATTCTGGATGCATGTGCCGCTTCTTCAAGAGTAACATATATTTTCTCGTCTAATCGAGATTCATCGAAAATTTTGGGTACATACGAGGTTTCTAAGTTCTTTAAACCTTGAATGCCTGATTTTGGTACAGGTTCTACACCAATTATCCTTATATTTGGGTTATATTCTTTTAATCGTTCTGAGACACCCATTAATGTCCCGGTAGTGCCCAAACCACCGACAAACACATCAATCTCACCATCAGTTCCATCTATTATTTCTTCGGCTGTATATCTATAATGTGCTAATGGGTTATTTGGATTAGCAAATTGGTTAGGATAAAAATATTGATCTGGATTTTTATCAACAATTTTTTTCACATAATCTTCTGCACCATTCATTCCAGCATCACCTGGTGTTAATGTTATTTTTGTCCCATACGCAGTCATAATTTTTCGACGTTCTATTGACATTGTTTCGGGCATAACAATTTCCAGTTGATAGCCTTTCACAGCACATACTAAAGCTAACCCAATACCTGTATTCCCACTGCTTGGTTCAATCACAATTTTATCAGGAGTTAAAATCCCTTCTTTCTCCGCTTCTTCAATCATAGAGATAGCAATACGGTCCTTTACTGAACCTGAGGGATTATATTTTTCCAATTTTGCTAACATCAATACATTTGGGTTGGGATTACTTTTATTGATACGAACTAGGGGTGTTCTCCCTATTAACTTAAGTATGCTTGAGTAAAATTTCATGATATCCAATCAACAACATGTGTTAAATCAATCTATATGTAAGAAGTAAAAAATGTTTTAAAGATTAATTTTTATAAAATATAAAAATGGGATCAAGAAAAACTTTAGGTAACCTTTTTTTCTCGACATTTTTCACATACTACGCAATCAGCAGTTAAGTATCCATGTTCTGGTCCATTGTAGTACAAGACTTCTCCAGTTTCTTCATCAATAATTATGTCTTGGGCTCCTTGTGGTAAAGTTTCCATAATATTCCCACATTTGCAACATTCTAGTTTTAATTTTCCCATTTTCCCATCTCTTTCAATTTATCCTATTATATCCATAGGTTTCCCATGATGTTCCGGAATCGGTTGAGCACCACAACTAGCACCCATCCAACATACTAGCTGATTACCTTCCTTGTGCATATTTTGACCGCAATGCATTGGAAGATCTTGCTCCAATCCACATTCCACACATTTTAATTTTTCCATTTTTTTTTCCTCCTCTTTTTTTTGAATATTTTCCTCTTTTTTTTCTTCTACTTTACTTATATTGGAATCTTTCATCTGCATCAACTTAGGATCCATCGCATCATAATTTTTGAATCTTTCAGGGTCTCGTTTAAAGTGGGTTTCGCAATTTGGATTACAGAAATGATAGATTTTATTTTTATATTCATATTCAATTGCACGTCTGGGGTCAATCTTCATCCCACATACCGGATCCGTTACCTTCTCTTGAGAGATTAATAGTCTTTCTTCTTCAAGTTGTTGGGGTGTTTTCGGTTCAAATTTTTTGAGTAAAAGGGCATTCAAGACAACAGATACGCTAGATGTTGCCATAAATATTGCAGCTAGATAAGGAGGTAGAAAGAGACCAAATAATCCATATAAAACTCCTGCAGCTAAAGGAAGGCCTATAATATTGTATATAAATGCCCAGAATAGATTAGTTATCATTTTTCTGTAAGTTTTTTTCGATAAATTAATCGCCGAGACGACATTTCTAACATCTCCTCTCATGAGAACAACATCGGCTGTTTCAATTGCGACATCAGTTCCAGAACCAATAGCAATTCCTACATCTGCTTGAGCTAATGCAGGAGCATCATTAATCCCATCACCAACCATCCCAACTATCCTTTTTTCCCCAGATTGTTGGAGCTTCTGAATATTTAAAGCTTTATCATTTGGTAATACTTCAGCTAAAATGTGCGACTCGTCAAATTTTAATTGGCGCCCTATATGTAGAGCAGTCTGCATGTTATCCCCCGTTATCATATAAATCTCTATCCCCATTTTTCTCAGCATTTCTAGCGCATAAGGGGCTTGATCTTTCAACTTATCAGAAACACCAATAATTCCTCTTACATTATTATCAATGCTTATTAAGATAGTTGTTATTCCTTGTTGCTGAAATTCCTCAAATGTAACCTTATATTTTTCAATTGAAATTTCATTATCAATCATTAATTTTTCATTACCAATCAATACACTCCTTCCTTTTATACTGGACTTAATCCCTTTCCCTGGAATAGCCTCGAACTCAGTAACAGGTTTGAGATCTATAGCCCTTTGGTTTGCTTCTTCTATAATAGCCCTTCCAAGTGGATGTTCTGAACCCATCTCTGCGCTTCCAGCATAAAGTAAAACATCATTATCATCATAACCTGATCCTGTTAAGGTTTTCTCTGAAAAAATTGCTGAAACTTTAGGTTTACCAACTGTCAAAGTACCTGTCTTGTCAAACACAATCGTATTAATTGTATTAATAGATTCTAGCGAATCGCCACCCTTAATTAATAAACCATTTTCAGCACCTTTACCCGTTCCAACCATGACCGCGGTAGGAATAGCCAATCCTAACGCACAAGGGCAAGCAATAACTACAATTGATGTAAATATTTGTAAAGACGTCTCCAGTTGTGTAACTTGAAGTTCGGGATATACTTGAGTCCCAATAAAATACCAATAGAGAAAGGCACTGATGGCAATTATTATAACTGCGGGAACGAAATAATTGCTAATTTTATCAGCTAGTTGTTGTTTTGCTGCTTTTCTACTTTGAGCTTGCTTAACAAAATCTATTATTTGAAATAACAAGGTTTCTTTTCCAATTTTCTCAGTCCTCATATGAATTAGGCCAGTTTGGTTCACTGTCGCCCCGATTACTT
>JAGXNR010000125.1 GCA_019894875.1 Promethearchaeota archaeon
ATGTATTACTTATTCCAGAACCCGTACTTGTGGGTGCTGAAACAAAAAATACTTGATATACTCCAAGTCCTAGAGCACCTATTGCGATTAAAAGAGCAAATACAGCCAAACCAGTTGATTTTGCCATTATTTCATTCCTCTAATTTTTCAAATTTAAGATTAGATTTCTTTTTGTAAAATTATTAATTATGTTAGAATATAGACATACTTGAATAAAAAACTGCATTTTTAATTTAAAATTTTAATAAATTATAACTAGTAAATACACTTTTTCTTCCTTTCTTTTATAAATTCTTCATGTTAATATAGAGATTCTATTCTCCTAACATATTTTGAATTCAGACTCCCTCCTGTTATTCCTTTCTTTTACAAATTCTTCATGTTAATATAGAATATCTATTCTCCTGATGAAAATTGAAATCAAATTTTGCACTCTTACTTAATTCATCAGCTTTGTACTGGTATTTATATCTATACTTTTTGTTAGTATTTATAATACTGAGTCATATCTAATTTACTAAGAATAGTATTTTATGCAAAAGTTGCTTTTTTAGCTAAAGAATTAAAGTAACTGTACAAAATTGCGATTTATCCAAATAAGTATATTACAGAAGAAGAGAAAAGATAAAAACATTGATAAAGCAACATATCAACTCACAAGAATAGCTCACGATGCTGACAGATGTGTTGAATGTGGAAACTGCGATAATAATTGTCCTCAGAATTTACCACTATCATTATATTTTCAATCATTAAATGAAGCTTTTAAAGAGAAATTTAGCTATGAAGCAGGTATGTCTCTTGAAGATATTCCATTTCGATCTGGAAAAGCAATCGCAGAAATGGAATTAGAGAAGACTTAAAACTAATTTTTTTAATTATATATTTTTCCTTTAATTAAGATTATAATGAAATTTAATTTTTTACAGAAATTTTTGTTATTTTCTAGATCATACAAATTCTTTTTTGTAAACAATAAATTTAAACAAAACTTATTTGTTATCTTTTTTAATAAGTTTTTATAAAAAATCCTGTTTCTAAAAAGAATTTACACATAATAACTTCTTTCTAGAAATTAGATTTTAATGATGAATTGACACTTAAAAAGAACCCAAAAATGAAATGATACTTATGTTATTACAAGAGATAAAAAGTCAAGATATTATTAGTCTAATAGCTGCGGCAACACTCTCATTTTTTATGCTATTTTGCGCCTATTTGATACTACGAAGATTAGGTAGAGGAATAAAATCTACAGAATTTAAGATTCTCGGTATGTTTCTTACATCAATGTCCCTAATGATCTCTATAATATTGCTCTCAAATGTGATCATTAGAGATAATATAATTATTCTAGCTTTAAGTTATGTTATTGGACTTGGTTATATGACTTATAGTTTATATTATGTAGGTAAAACCATTTATTCCGCAAATAATAAAGTGAGTAATTTATTAGATAATGTAATTAATGAAAGTTCAGAAGTCGCTGTAAATGTAGCGAATATTGCAACTGAATTAGCTGCAAATGCAAGTGAAGTAAATGCAGCATCCGAAGAGATTGCATCATCTACTCAAGAAACAACCAGCATCACAGAAGGAATTATGAAAGCATCAAGTGAAATAAATAATGTAAACAATCTCATTACAAATGTAGCAGACCAAACAAATTTATTGGCTTTAAACGCAAGTATTGAAGCAGGTAGAGCTGGTGAACATGGAAGAGGATTTGCCGTTGTTGCAGATGAAGTTAGAAAATTAGCCGAAGAATCGAAAAGAGCCGTTAGTAATACTGGTAATAAAATTAAAGATATAATCAATAATATCCAACTTTCATTTAGCAATATGGAAGGAATTAATTCTGCAACTGAACAACAGAGCGCTTCTATGGAAGAGATCACAGCAACAGCAAATAAATTAGGAACATTGGCAGAATTTTTAAAGGACTCTTTGAAAGTAAAAGAAGATTCAAGTAAGCAAAAAAAGAAGAGGGCATTTAAACAAAAAAAAAAACTTAAAAAACATTCGAATAAAAATTAGTCAAAAATTCAAAATATATTGAGACCTTCATTACTTTTAAATTATTTTATCTTAATTTTTTTAAATTCTCTATTTTATTATTTTATTTAATCGTAAATTCGTATTACATCTAGAGACGTATTCGTTTTTGAAATTCTTTTGGGATTTATATGGCAAACTTACATACTAGCACTCCAGTAAGAGCTGTTTCGATTAACTCTACTTTAATTAGTTGATCAAATATGGTATTTTTGATCTCATTTAGAATCTTTCTATTTTTTTTAAAACCCTTTGAATGACAGTAATAATATAATAGGAATTACGTAAATTTTAGTTTATAATAGAAAATTTAAAAATAGATTTAGAAAAAAGTGTTTTCTTCTTAAATATAACTCTTAACTTCCCTTGAAAGCTTGAAATTTGCTATATCTTCAAAATATCTAGGGTTTAACTTAAGCACTTTTGTGAGTTCAGGAAATTTCTGCTCGTTTATTTCATTCTTGTTTGATTTTTTTAATAATGACATTTTTTTTATCACTTTAATTTTCTTTGTTACTATTATTATGCAATTACATAATGAGTTATGAGAAATTTAAAAAATCTGATAAGAAAAATATTAGTTATTTTGACAAATGAAATTATCAATTTTCTATTTAATAGACGAATTGGATCTATCTCTGATCTAGAACCTCATTTTGAATCTCTTTATAATCATTTCTGTTTAAAAGATAATCTCTCTGGTATATTTAGAATCAAGTTTAGAAAATATAACTAAAATTGAATAAACTTAGTTAATTATTAAGATTTTTTCCTATAAAGTTTATATAATCTAAAGATCATTTTTTTATCCAAGACTGAACTTAGTGTAATCTTGAGGAAAAAGGACTAAGTTAAAACACCTTTTCTTCCTTTCTTTTATAAACTCTTCATGTTAATATAGAGATTCTATTCTCCTAACATATTTTGAATTCAGATTTTATTCTGTGTCATTACAAAATTACTTTTCTAGAATCTCAACAGTTTTATCAACGATTTTCTTAGTGCTAGGGAGTACTTGATCTTCCAATTCTCTTGAATAGGGGATAGTACTTTCAGTACAGACTCGCCCATATTTAAATAACAAGCCTTCTTCTAAAAGTATTGCACTTATCTCACCAGAAAGTCCGAAATGCTTGTAATCTTCATCAACAATTAGTACTGCTTTTGTTTTTCCAATTGAATTTTTCAAACCTTCTATATCTAGTGGAGCTATACATCTTAAATCTAACACTTCAGCAGAAATGCCTTTATCTTCCAAAATGAGAGCAGCTTTGAGTGATTGATGAACACCCACCCCAACACTAACAATTGTTATATCCGTTCCTTTTTTCATTAGATTTAATTTTCCAAAAAGAATTGGTTCCCATTTGTCAGGTACTTCTCCTTCAATCACTTGTTGAGGAACGTCAAATGAAACAGTAGATCTGCCACCAATCCCCATATTATCAAGCCAGTAATCAGATAACATTTTATGCTCGAAATAAATTACAGGATTATCTTCATAAATAGAAGAAAGCATTAATCCACCAGCATCAGCGGGATTAGATGGAACCACAATTTTTAATCCGGGTATGTGAGCCAACCAACCCCATAGACTTTGTTCATGCTGTCCAGCATCACCATATCCCCCACCACAAGCAGTTCTGATAACAATAGGCACATTCCATTTATTTCCTGAAAAAAACGGTATTTTAGCGGCATGATTAAGGATAGCATCCATTGCGACACTAATAAAGTCTACTAACATAACCTCGACAATTGGTCGTAAACCTGCCATAGCAGCTGTAACTGCTGCGCCAACAAAAGCACTTTCGCTTATAGGAGTATGTTTCACTCTATCTTTTCCAAATCTAGCGAATAAATTCAATCTCAAAGTGTGTACGTCCTCTCCCATGATAAAAATATTCTCATCTTCTGCCATAGCATAGGTAATTACACTCTCGATAGCTTGAGCAAATCCCATTCTAGCCATTATTAATCCCTCCTTCATGAATTTCTAATGTCTTCTTTACTATTTGTTCAATTTCTTTTGATTCCTCTTGTTCTATCTTTTTAAGTTTATCCGCATCGTTTTTCAGCTTTTTTTGGATAACAACTAAGGGGTCCATCCTTTTTTTAAATTGACCACCAATTTTACGCACAATAGATAAAATTTCACCTAAATTTTCGCTATATTCTTTAAGAGGTTCTGTAGTTTCTGCTAACATGTTTGGATTTCGAGATGTCCTAACAAGTAAGTCTCCAAGATAATGCCCTTCTAGGTGTACGCAGTGTGCATGAATGAACTGAGGTCCCCCTTCTTCTCGCATTTTGGGTATAATTTCGCTTAATAACTTCCAAACAGCTTCAGCATCAGTTCCATTGACTTCATATCCTTCAATGCCGAATCCTTTGGCTCTTTCTATTAAACTCCCTCCTGTTACATTTTCTGAGATTGTTGTAATCGACCAATCGTTATCCTTACAAACAAAAAGAACTGGTAGGTTCCAAGCAGAGGCTAAATTCATTGATTCTAGCATCATTCCTTGATTTATTGCTCCTTCTCCGAAGAAAGCTACAGCGATATTTTTTTTCTTTTGATATTGTAAAGCTAATGCAAAACCCGTAGCTGCTGGACCTGATGAGCCGACAATGCCTGATGTTGCAATCAAATCCTCTTTTGAAAAGAGATGCATATGCCCACCTTGTCCTGCGCATAGCCCTTGAGAATGACCTAAAAACTCTAATAATAATAAAACAGGATCGATTCCTCGCATAATTAATGGAGGGGTTCCACGATGATCAATAGCGATAGCGTCACCTTCTTCCAATTGTGAAATTACTCCGGCTATAATTGCTTCTTCTCCGGTTCCAAGGTGCATTTCACCTGAAATCTTTCCTTTCTCCCATAGATCTGTTACAGCATTCTCAAAAAGACGACTACGCAACATCATTCGATAGAGTTGCCATATATCTACTTCCGTCATTATTTTCACTTAACACTATTAAAACAGATTTTATTCAAACATTGTTGAATTTAGATGAA
Source organism: Promethearchaeota archaeon (assembly GCA_019894875.1). Next base: position 5,081 of record JAGXNR010000125.1, read on the forward strand.
CCATTATAAATATTTACTTATTATTTTTGAACATGATTATTCAATTTTCTTTTTAAAAAGGAAAAGAAAGGTTTTAAATATGGATTTGCCAATTTATTAATAATTTTAAAAATCCTTTTTACTTTTCTTATTTAATGTCTTTTACTCATAATGATTTCGAGTATATCGATGCTCACAGTCATTTTTTCCCTCCTAAGATATTTAAGGCTATCTGGAGCTACTTCGAACAATCGGATGAAAATGGTAATACGAAAGGATGGCCAATTAATTATAAGCTTCCAACAGAGGAATTAGTGAGATTCTTAGCATCCCAAAATGTAAAGGCTTATACCACATACAATTATGCTCATAAAGAGGGTGTTGCTGAATTCATCAATGAATGGGTTAAAGAATTTTGTACAACACATAAGAATGCTATCCCATTCGGATGTGTATGGCCAGATGATACTAATCGATATGAATATATTAAGAAAATAATAGAAGACTATAATTTTTTTGGGATTAAAATACAGCCATTAGTTCAAGAATTTTATCCCGATGATAAAAGGATGTATGAAATCTACGATTTAATATTAGATCAAGGAAAGTGGATATGTTTTCATGCGGGTACAGCACCTTACCGGAATAAGTACGTAGGATATAAAAATTTCATAAAATTTCTTGATAAATACCCTGATATGAATTTATTAATAGCCCATATGGGCGCATTCGAATATACGAAATTTTTGCATCTCCTTGACAAACATGAAAATCTTTACTTAGACACCACGATGATATACATTCCAGATAATATCTTTCCTGAAAGAACGTCAAAACGACCAAAGCCAGAGGATTTGATTTCATATCAAGATCGGATTTTATTTGGAAGTGATTTTCCTAATATTCCTTACGAGTATCAATTTTCCACAAAGGGTCTGTTAGATCTTGAACTTTCAAAAGATGTTTATCAAAATATTTTTTTTAATAACGCTAAGCGTTTATTTAATGTTATTGTAGAATAGCTAGACTAAAAGCCATTACTAGCATCCCCGCAGCAATTCCTAATATGGATAAATGTTCTTTACCCAAAGAACGCGACATTGGAAGTAATTCATCTAACGAAATATATACCATAAATCCACCAACAACAGATAGCATTGCACCTAATAAAACGTCATTGATAAAAGGAAAAAGTACAAATCCAACTAAAAGTGCACCTAGTGGTTCACTTATTCCTGAGACAAAAGACCACAGGAAAGGTCTAAATTTGCTTTTGTTGTGTGAGGAAATTGTTGTTGCTATGGCAATTCCTTCAGGAATATTATGCAATGCTATTGCAACAGTAATTAATATTCCGAGTTCAAATTCTTTTAGAGTTCCTATAAAAGTTGCCATACCTTCAGGGAAATTATGAATAAAAACACCCAAAGTTACTAACACTGAAGTCTTTCTCATTTGGCTTTGTTGAGAGAGTTGATTGCGATGTCGGTGTCGATGTTGACCACCATTTTTAGGACCATGCCTATGTTGTCGGCTGTTTCTACCAGATAAATCACCCATTTCTTCTTTACCAAAATCATCTTCAAATTCATAATAATGTGTGACTGTAATATCTATTAGGAGCATTATTCCCATTCCTAATAAGAAAAATAACATCCCAACTAGCATCCCATTGGTTTGAATACCTTCCTGTAATAGTTCCACAAAAGACACTAGAATCATTACTCCTGCTGAAAAACCCATAATAAAAGAAATAAATGTATTACTGGGTTTTTTCATAATAAGCGCGATAATACTGCCTACAGAAGTTGATAAACCTGCAATTGTACTCAATAGTAAAGCAGTGAATATAGGTTCCATTTTTCAAGCGTATCTCTTATTGTAGGTTAAAATCTAAATCAAATCCTGTTCTAAAAGTTTAAAAATTTAGATGAGTCTAATTTATGTAATTAAAGGTATATATAAAAAGATTATGAAAACGTTTACAATAAGAATTAAGATTATCAGAATGGGCTTTTATATGAAATTCTATATTTCATCAGTATTTATTAATTAGGTTGACGTAAAATTTTTTATTGCCAGATTAATTAAAGGTTCAGAAGAATAATGATACTTTTTATAATGTTAAAACCTTTTTCTATTTAATGTTTTAAGTACTTATTGGGATGATACTATGAGAAAAGTCACTGATGCAGATAAATTGTTTTATTATGAAAGAAACTTCGTCACATTAGATGGGTTATGGATGTTGGAAACTGAAAAAGTTTTAGGATGGGATAAAGCGTTAGAAATCGATAATACCGTATGGATTAGGCTATTAAAAATTATAGTAAGAAGAATTAAAAATCATTTGAAAATCGAAACGAACACATTACAGGATCTGGTTGAGATCATTAGTTTTAGATGGTCAATTGAGGGTTGGAATTATAAAGTAAATAATATCTCAGATTCAGAAGTAGTCATTGAAGTCATTGGATGCCCCTATAAATCATCAATGGATAGAAATGAAAGTCGGCATGATAAAATTCCCTTAATATGTAAAAATATGTGTAGTATCATTTATAACGCGATGGCTGAAGACTTCAATCCAAAGATTAAACTGGAAAGAAAAACTTTCATGGGATTAGGGGATAAAAGCTGTGAATTTCACTTTAAAGCATTATAATGATGAATGAATGAGCGAAATAAAGCCCAAATGGAGTTATATAGAT
>JAGXNR010000126.1 GCA_019894875.1 Promethearchaeota archaeon
GGATAATTTTATCCTTTATTTCACTTTTTCTTATTGATTTATCTGATTCCAATCCTTCAAATTCAATTATTTCATTATTTATATAGTCTATTTCCACAATTTTAATGGGATAGTTAGCTTTTAAGCCAAGAACCTTTCTATGGACATAAAGATAGAGAAAAAGGTTCTGAGGTCCAAAAATTGTAAGAGGGGCAGTTCGTTCATTTAGACTTAAACGAAACAGAAATCCTGGCAGACCAATAATATGATCTCCATGAAAATGGCTTATAAAAATCAACAGGGGTTTATTAAATTTTAAGCCCGCTTCAGCAAACCTACGCTGAAAATCTTCTCCACAATCAAATAAAATTATTTGATTTCGATATCTAATCGCAATTGACGAGAGATTGCGTTCTCTTGTAGGTGTTGCGGCAGAACTCCCCAAAATTATTACGTCTAGACTCATTTCTTTCGCAGTTGAGCAATTTCTAGTCTCTGTTCAACATTTTTTTTTTCTAAATCTTGAACTATTCCTTTAAGTTCTCGCATTCTTAATGATACGTGAGGATCTTCTTGACGTTGAGTAGGGGTTTGAATAATCTGACCTTCGATTTGTTTTTGCATGTCATTTAGTTTTTGATCTCTTAAATTAAGGTGGTTTTCTAATTGCCTATACCTTTTTTTAATTTGCACCGCCTCGTTCTTAATCGTTTCCATTTCTTCCTCTTTCGTTTTTAATTGTTTCTGCAAAAATATCGCCATCTCTCTTTGCATTTTTAATTTCCCATCTAAATCTTCTTCTGATTCACCTGTTCCAGATATTTCCCCACTTTTATATTTGTTAATTTGTTCTTGAAGTGATCTTACTTGTAATTTTGATTTATTTAATTGATTTTGTAAATCTTCTTTTAAAGTTTTCATCATTTCTGATGAAACTTCGTCAGATTGAGCTGAAATTGCAGGGGTATCAACTTTCGTAAGTAGATCCTTTTTCAGGCTTTCAATTTCAAGATTTTTTATATCTAAAAGTTCTTTAAATTCCTTAATTTGATCTTCTAATTTATTAAATTCGCGAGTTTCACTTTTTTTTTCGGTTTTTTTAGATTTTTTAGAGAGTTTCTGTTTTAATTCGATTATTTCCATCTTTGACTTATTTAATTGTGTCTGGAGATCTTCAATTAAATTTTTTGCCATTGAATCACCACTTTCACTATCAGAGGATGTACTCAACTCCGTCATTTTTTGGTTTAATTCATTGATTTCTGATTTATAAGTTTCAATGATACTTTCATATTCTTTCACCTTTTCATTGAACTCTTCCGCTTTCTTAATTTTAAATTGTAATTGATTTAATTCTGATTTTTGCTTATTCACCATATCCTGCAAATCTTTTACCAAGACATTTAGTGGCGTTTGCTTCCTTAAATCTTCTACTCGGATAACAGATGTCCCGTTTTTTAAATTATTCAATTCTCTTTTTATTTTATCCAATTCTTGTTGGAGTCTTACATTTTCTTTTCTTAGGAAACCCATTCTATCCTTTAAATCTCTATTTAGCTCATCTTTTTCCTTAAGTTTGAGAGTTATTTTTGAATCAGCTACTTGTTGCTTTTTACTTTTTTTTTTGTCTGATTCTTCGGGAACAAGTTGTTCTAATTGCGTGATGTTCGCATCAAGTTGTTCGAGCTTGTAGAGATATTCGATAATTTCATTATCTTTTTCTGCAATTTCATCTTCTAGTTCCCTAATTCTGGTTTGATTTATCTCTTCTTCTGACATATTGAACAATCATCTTCTTCTGGAAATTAATTTATTAATACAAATACAGATTTTAAAATTTAACTCATTCTGATTTATAAATATTTTCATACTTTTTTAGGAATCAGAAATTCTCAATAAATGTCGAAATCTTTAATTGAAAACTTATTGATTTTTTTCATAATAGGGATAAGACTGAGAAAATTAAACATTAAAAATATTAGAAAAATTATAGCGAGTACCGTAAATGGAATATATACGGGGGGTAAGTAAACACGACCAAAAATGATGATTGAATTGAGGATCATACCGATACTTAAACTTATTAACAGTGAAGGAACGATAACAAAGAGAGATTCAAAGAATAAAATTCTTTTTAATGACTTGTTCTTTGCTCCTATTGCTCTCATAATTAAGAAATCTCTTGCTTTTTCTATTATTCCACCCTTTTGATAATTATATAGCGACAACACAGCGAGAGCTAAAATTACTACGATTAAAAACATCGAATAAAGAGATAGATTTGATATAAAACTTAAGTTTTTCTCGAATACGCCATCTAATCTTAGATGAGTATAGTTATCTCCTAAAGTTGCTGAGATATTGTTAAGCTCATTTTTAATCCCTTCATAGGATCCCGGTGAGAGTTTTAAAACCAGCAAATTAATTTCTTCATTCATGAGGTTTAATATTGTTCGGGTTTCGTTTATACCAACATAGCCGACCCATCCTGAGTAAAAACTATCGATAGCAACCCCACTAATATGAAACGAAATCCCATAAGAACTAAGTTCTAAACTCTGATCCAAGGCATAATCGAATAAATTGTGAGCCAAACCATCGCCAATCGTAATATTATCGAAAGCATCCTCATTTGTGAAGAATCTTCCTTCCATTTCAAAATTTTGGATAATATTCTCAGGATTAACTCCTATAATTGGTATGATTGCTTCTCGACTTTGTCCAACTTGCCTAAAAGCTTCGAGTTCTTCAAAGAAATGTAATCCTAGTCTTTCTTGAACTTCATAAAAACCAATTATTCTTTCATCAAATTCCTCGATCCCCTCAAGATTTTTAATTTGATTAACTGCACTTAGGTTAAATAAATATTTTGAGGCTGTAAAGTTAATTGTATCACTATCAATTAAGATCTCTGGATTTGAAAACATCTGGTACATTGAAGAATAATTGTAAATGACTTCTTGATGCCCAAATATTACGATATTATCATTTTGCGACTTGTGAATCCATTCCTCTGATGATGTTTGTAAAACGATTGTACCTAAACCTAGTGTAAAAATTATTAGAGAAATTAATGAAAATACAATTAAATATCTCCGAAATTCACCTTTCCTTCGTAAAGTATTAATGATTGACATCTTGATATTCATACCGAACGATGAAAGCCATTTTGGGATAAATTGGATTTTTTTTAAAGCATTATAATTATAAGGTATATCTTTTGAAAAGCTCTTCATTATTTTTTCTTTCCCGATTTTTCTTAACGTATATCCAGTTATTACATAAATGCTAAAAAAGCAAGAAACAAATAAAATTGGGGTAAAAATCACATCTATTTGAAATGTAATTGGCATAAAGAAACTATTCATTATCAAACTAAATATACCGAACGAAATTAGACCACTAATTAACCCCAGGAAGAAACCAACAAAGAATATTATATAAACTTCGAGGAGATAAAAACTATACAATCTACGGGGTAGGGTACCTAACGCTTTCATAATCCCAATATCTTTTTTTTTGTTGATAATATGAGTAGTAGTAATAGTGACTACAATGAAAACTGCCAAAATCAGAAATAGAATCTGAATTAACGTATTAAACTGCGTATACACGAGGTTAATACTTCCCGAGAAGAAGAATTCGTTTGAAAAACGAGGTTGAATAAAGACATTTAAACCTAAAGAGGATGTAAAATATATTAGGAACTCTGTAATAGCTATTACAAAAGTAATAACAATTAAATAAGGATATGTCTGGTTTTTCTTACGGTAAAAATCTTTAAGGGCAAAATCAAATGAGGACATATCTTATTTGGTAGAAATATTTTTTCTAATCTAGTTTTCTTTCTTATTCAATTATTTTACCTTGATCAAATGAAAAAACTTTATCTGCAAGCGCTATTAAATCATCATCATGAGTTGCAATTATGATTGTTTTTTCACTATTTTTTAATTCTTCAAACAAATCTCTTATAAATTGGCCGGTTCTTTTATCTAGGTTCGCAGTAGGTTCATCAGCAAAAATCACGGGAGGATCATTTGCTAAGGCTCTAGCGATGGCTACTCTTTGTTGTTCACCTGCAGATAACTGGAAAGGTAAATGTTCTCTCCTGTCACTAAGTTTCATCTTTTTTAACAATTCTACTGCACGGGTTCGCTGTTCTTCAAACTTCATACCAGAGAGATTCATAGGAAACATTATATTTTCTTCAGCTGTTAGAGTACTTATCAGATTATAACTTTGGAATATGAATCCCGAATTTATCAAACGAAATAGAGTCAATGACTCTTGATCCATATCAGAAATTTTAACCCCTTGATTGTATATAGACCCCGAATTGGGAGCGTCTAGACCTCCTAATAAATTTAATAATGTGGTCTTTCCAGCACCACTCGGACCCTTTATGATAACAAATTCACCTGCCTTTACATCTAATGAAACATTATCAACTGCTTTGACAATAAATTCTCCAATTTCATAATTCTTAATAATTTCTTTACCAACAATTATTAAATTTCTCTCGTATAGCTCTTTTGCCAAATTATTTTCATTTAAATCTTGGAATTTATCTTCTGATTCTTCTTTCATATCTTTTTTTAATCCTGTTTCTATTTATTGTAAGATTAGATTTGTTTTTGTTAGTGATTATGTTGTTATGCTTAGATGCTTTTCCTTGATTGTGAGTATTTTAAAATTTGATGTAAAGAATTAATATTGTATTTTTATAATTTATGTTTGAATTTAAAATAAATTTAAATATTAAGGTGACATATTTTTATTTCGAGGGAAGATCGAGAAAATTCTAAAATATCCCCTAATTTCCTAATTAAAATGGTAAGTACTAAATTTAAATCAAAGTCTTAAACTTCCTTTTTAAGATTTTGTTTTTTTCTCGTCTACCCTCATTCTCCTTTTTATAATTCAAATCGTTCAGAAGTGAAGATTCTATTTATTTGAAAAACAAAATTTAAAGGATTGTTTTAATTTATTTCCAAATATAGTTATTAAAGAATAATATTATTATTTGTGAGATTTTTTATGGATTTTGAAAAATTGACTGAGTTAATAATCGAATTAGAGATTGATGACATAGCTGATGCCGTGAAAGAAGCATTAGATGAAGGTAAAGAACCACATGACGTATTAAACGCTTTAACAAAGGGAATGGATGAAGTGGGTAGACGATATGAGATAAAAGAATATTATCTCACTGAACTTGTTTTAGCTGGGGAAACAATGAAGGAGGCATTTATAGTTTTAAAACCTGCTTTAGCAGCTTCTGATACATCCACAGAAAAAGTTAAAATAATTCTAGCTACGGTTAAAGGAGATAATCACGATATAGGAAAAAATATTCTAGGTTCTCTCTTATTAAGCTCTGGTTTTGAATTGATTGACTTAGGTATGGATGTGGATGAAAATACTATTGTTGAAAAGGTTAAAGAAACAGGTGCTTCTATTATAGCGTTAAGTTCATTACTTACGATGACCGTTGAGCACATTAAAGTCGTCCATGAGGCTTTAATATCCGCAGGAATTCGTGATAAGGTGAAATTAATTGTAGGTGGTGCGCCACTAAATGAGGAGCTTGCAAAAAAATTAGGAGCAGATGATTTTGCTGACGATGCGGTAGACGGAGTTAAGCATATTAAACGATTAGCAGGAAAAGATTAACTTACTGAAAAATTAGTTTTTCATGTATTTTAATTAGTATCTTACTTTCTTTAAGTTGCTTTTTTAAGATATTTATATTTTAAAAGATCCCTATTTTAACTCCTTTATCTCAATTTTATGATTATTATTGAAATTTATTAAATTATAATGAGAACATTTATACTTCTTCTTATTTCTTAAGATCCCAAGAACCAATAAAATTAAACATGGCATATAAGGTTAAATGGAGGATATAAATATGTCTGAAAATGAAAACAAAGAGCTTGAATATGATGAAGAATTAGACACTCGAGGACTGTACTGCCCTGAACCTTTATTTGAAGTTAGAAATTTAAGTGAGAGTCTTGAAATTGGACAATGCTTTAAAGTAATCGCAGATGACCCCGCGGCTGAAGAAGATCTTAAGCGATGGGCCAAAAGAACAGAAACTAAGCTAGTTGAATTTCAAAAAGACGGTGATGATTTAATCTTTTATTTTAAGAAGGCTAAATAATAGAGGTATTTCAAGATGAGTGTATATTTAGACTATCAAGCAGCAAAACCCGTCGATATTAGAGTCATTTCAGAGATGACCGTTTATTTAAATCACAAATTTGCAAATCCATCTTCTCTTCATTGTGATGGAGATGAAGCTACGGATGCTTTAAGCGAATATCGACGTAAAGTAGCTGAATTTATAAATGCTCCAGAACCAGATTCAATCATATTCACATCTGGAGCAACTGAATCTAATAATTTAGCGTTAATTGGAGGTGCAATGCGGAACAAGAATAAGGGAGATCACATAATCATTTCAGAGATTGAACACATATCAATTTTAAATATAGCTAAATACTTAGAAAGACAAGGGTTTAAAGTTAGTAGGATTCCTGTGGATCAGTACGGAATAGTAAGACTTGATAAACTTGAACGATTAATTACCGATAAAACAATTTTAATATCGATTTCCACTGCTAGTAATGAAGTTGGATCCTTACAACCAATAAAGGAAATTAGCGAGATTGCAGCTAAAAACAAAATACTCTTTCATACTGATGCTGTTGCTACTGAAAGTGTTATCCCGATTGATGTCCAAAAAATCCCGGTTGATATGCTAACATTATCTTCAAATGATATTTATGGCCCTAGAGGAATAGGTGCTTTATACTTAAAGAAGGGTGTTCGAGTAAATCCAATCATAATTGGTGGAGGTCAAGAAAGAGGTTTTAGATCGGGTTCAGAAAACATACCAGGAATAGTTGGTTTTGGGAAGGCTGCGGAGATAATGAAAGCAGAAATTCATGATGAATCCGCCAGGTTAAAAATTCTAAGAGATAAATTAATCAAAGGAATTTTAGAAAAAATTCCAAAATCACATTTGAATGGTCACCCAGAAAAGAGGATTCCGAATAATGCTCATTTTAGATTTGATTATATTGAAGGTGAATCGTTAATTCTGAGCTTGAAAGATGAAAAAATTGCGGCTGCCACTGGTTCGGCATGTTCATCAAAAACATTAGAAGCATCCCATACTTTAATAGCTATGGGGTTACTGCATGAAGAAGCTCATGGTTCACTTGTAGTGTCTCTTGGGAGAGATACAAAAGAAGAAGATATAGATGAGTTAGTGGAAAAATTACCAAATATTGTAAAAAGATTAAGATTATTATCTCCTCTAACTCCTCCAGATTTAATAAAAAAATATAATGAGGTGAATGAATAATATGAGTGATATGAAATCGACCCAATATACTGAAAAAGTATTAGAGCATTTTCGAAATCCGAGAAATATGGGAGAGATTGAAGATGCTGATGGTTTTGGACGCGTAGGTAACCCAGTATGCGGGGATCTTATGTTTATTTATATTAAAGTTGCGAAAAATGAAAAAGATGAGGATTTTATTGAAGATGTTAAATTCAAAACATTTGGTTGCGGTTCAGCCGTAGCTACATCATCTATGATAACAGAAATGGCTAAAGGATTAACATTAGACGAAGCATATAAGATTACAAGACAAGACGTTGCAGATGAATTAGAAGGACTCCCACCGATAAAGATGCATTGTTCAAATCTAGCTGCGGATGCATTAAAAGCAGCTATTGACAACTATAGAACAGGTTCTGAACCTGAAGT
>JAGXNR010000127.1 GCA_019894875.1 Promethearchaeota archaeon
GTCCCTTATCTTATCAATTTCTGTTTTACAATGGAAGATACAACTTCTTTCAGTTTTTTTTAATAGTCTATCAAATAAATCGATATCAGAAAAATACTTTAAGACTTCTCTATAGTTTATCTTGATAAAGTCGCTTAAATTTGAATAACTAGGCATTAGTAATTGGATACCATCACTTAAAAGGTTCGATAGAGCAGATGTTCTTGTATCTTTTATTGAACCAATTAAAATTATATTCTTTTCTTTACAGTTTAGATATAATTTGCGATATTCTCTCAGTAAAATGTCATACTTTTGGGATATTTCAGCATCTTTAGAGAATAGTAAATGTATTGGGGTAATAACAATTGATCCATCAATAATAATCAAATCTATATCATTTGACCTTTCAATTAATTCATTTAGTAAATTAATTTCCATACATTTCATATTGATTGATATTTTGACATCGACCGTGTTTTCATCCTGATTAAAAAAGTTACCTTCAACAATATAGTTATTAAAACCACTTAAATCTGGAAAGTGCTTAATACTCGCAACATGATTCTGATGAAAGTAATATTTCACGGCAATAGCTTTCAAAAAAGAAAAATCAACGTTCATAAATTTTTTTATCACTGAACTCCCATCTACACTCACAACATTTAAACCTCTTATGTTTGAGATGGATACAGATTTTTTTATTAAATCTTCCTTGATATGAAATCTTGGAAATGTCTTAAAACTACTAAAGTTTAATTCTTCTAAATTTTCTAAAATAATCCTTGAAAATGATTTCTTTATTTCTTCGATATCAAGATAATCCTTTGCTATAATTTTTAAATCTTTTAACAAAAGTTGTTCTCTTGTGGCACCTTTATTGCTCAATACCATTCTTTTATTATCAACTAATTCTAATTTCTTACTCTTATTTTCAAGAGAACTATCTCGTACTGTCATTAAGAGAAGTAGGAGATAGAGATAATAATAATAATAATGAGATATTTAATTTTTTGATTTGCTGAATTAAATAATAAGGAATTAAACAATGCAACTTGGGGAAAATCCTTGGTTTTTAATAGGTCTAATATTTCTTGAAACACTCCTTGTTTTTATCCCTGCCCTTATTTCAAGCAAAATTGAAAAAAAAACTTTCAAGAAATTACTTTCTGAAATGGGATTCCAAAGAAATGAAGAAATATTCATTAAAATCATAGCAGGATTAAGTATGGGGATTTTACTTTTTTTCCTAGGAAACTTTCTGATACTATTCTTTAGAAATATAATAGTAGAAAATCTATTTGGAGCGGGATTTATTGAACAGGGACAAGAGGGGGCGATAACAACAACACCAATTCAGCCTGATGTATACCAATTATCAATTCTAATAATATTACAAATAATTATAATTGCTCCTTGTGAAGAAGCCTTTTTTAGAGCATTTATCATCAAGAAATTTCAAGTAAAAATAAAACTAATTTATAGTATTATAATCTCTTCTACTTTTTTTGCTTTCTATCATGTTCCTCCTATTTTAGTACCTGTTACTACAATTGTGACCTTTTTTGGGTATTATTTTATAATAGGAGTAATTTTAGCCCTTATTTTTTTATATTTTAATTTTTCAATAATTCCATGCTCTGTGGCACATTCATGCTTTAATATTTTGGTTTTATTAATATGATTATTCAATGTATTTGTTTTTAAAAGTTTAAATTAAACAAAAATTAATTAATACTAGGTATATTAATTTGATAAGTCTAAATTTGCACTATTAAAAATTCTTATCCTTAATATCCGAGGAAAATTCTAAATATATTCTGTGTATAGAAAGGAATGTCAGATTACGATTATACATTTAAATTGATGATGTTAGGAGATGCATCTGTCGGGAAAACATCCCTCACCTTAAGATATATTTCTGGATACTTTATGGAAGATTTGAAACTAACAATTGGCGTAGATTTTTATTCTAAAACCACCCTCTACAATGAAAAAAAAGTAAAAATGCAAATGTGGGATTTTGGGGGTGAGGAAAGATTCAGATTTCTCCTTTCTCAATATTGCAAAGGAGCAAATGGAGCCTTTTTTCTTTATGATATTACAAATGTGAAAAGTATTGAACATTTACCGGATTGGACACAAATAGTTAGAGAAAACGCGGGAGATATCCCAATAATGCTAGTTGGTTCGAAAAAGGATTTGGATGAATTTCGAACAGTTCCGGAAGAGGATGGCATCTTAGCAGCTAAAAAATACAATCTAACGAGCTTTATCGAGTTATCTTCAAAAACTGGAGAGAATGTTGAAAAAGCATTCAATGTAATGACTGAAAATCTTTTTGAAAATTACTAATAGAAGTAAAGGAAAGAAAATACTTTTTTTCATCAACTTTTTACTTATTATAATAACATAATTTAAATTTAATATGAACAAATTTAATATTATGAATGCTGAAGAACCACCTAGACCTAAAGGAATAAATATAAATAGTGGGGCACCTCCTATAGATACTGTTGATATTTATGATAATCCAATCAATACGAGTAATTTACTCAAAGACTATAAAGGTGTACTAATAGATTTTTTTCGAGGTAACTGGTGAAGTCACTGTAAAGCCCATTTGACACTACTAACAGAACGTATATCTGAATTTGAAAAGAGAAACATTAAACTTTTATCAATCGCAAGTGATAGTATAAGGCTTCTTAGGCAATTTAAAGAAGAAAACAAATTTAAGGTTGATATAATATCTGATCGAGGAGCAATAATCGCTAAACAATATGATGTATATTGGTTCGCTCCTGGTGCTGGAAAGAAAATAAATATTAAACAAGCCGTCCCGAGTAAATTTCTAATTAACCAAGAAGGAATAATTGTATGGAAATATATCGGGAAAGATAAAACAGACAGACCTTCCGTTGAAATGATGACATCAATTATAGATGAATATATTAATAATCCCAAAAAAGAATGATTTGAACGTAAAAATTATAAACGTTCGAGGACAACCACGCAATGGTATTGGGATTAATTTACTATTTTTTAATACTCCTTCTAATTGGAATTTTTAAAAATATCAAATTTAATTTTTTAAAAAGTTCACCAATAATTTTTTATAATTCAGTTTTTATTAGATTCTCAAAACTAAATTTGTGAAATTTATGTTTGATCGAGCGTTTAAAAAATTCCTCGCCAAAAAGCCTTCAAAAAATGAGCTGTATCCTTATCTATATTCGATAGCTTTTAAAGAATTAGGGAATCCCAAAAAGCAGATTAAAAATGAACCAATAATATGTAGAAATTGTGGCGCTGTTTTCACTGATATTGATCTGATAAAAGAAGACCCTCAAAAGGGTGCATATTATATATGTGAGTTCTGTGGAACAGATAATTCTGTGGATAAGACAAGATTAGAAGAGAAGTTACCTAACGATATTGATTTTCTTTTAGCCGCTTTAGAAGTAAAAAAACCTACAGGAGAACCAGATATAACAAAAGTCGCTACAACTGAAGGTGATTTGTATCTTTCAGTTATCGATATCTCTGGAAGCATGAGTGGTGCTAAAATTGAAGCCGTGAAAAAATCTTTAATTCAAACTCTAAAAGATTTTAAAACTAATTCACCAATAACTAAATATGTTTTAATCGCTTTTGAAAGTTCTGTTTACTATTACTTAAGACATGATAGAAATCCAATGAATTTTGGAGGAGATCTACTGTTTACTTTGGAAGGAATGAAATCTCAATTTAAAAAAGAGATAAAGAAAGAAAAATTCCTTGGCTCTATTGGTGAATTTGCTGATGGTTGGGTCAAAAAAGTCGAAGAACTTAGATCGATGGATATGACCGCACTTGGCCCCGCTTTATATTTTGCTATTATTTCCTTCGAATCTTTCAATTCAACAGGAAGAATCACTCTTTTAACCGATGGTCTAGCTAATCAAGGGATTGGAAACTTATCCGGTACTAGTCCAGGAGCAAATAAGTTTTATGAGGATATGGCTGATTTATGTAATCAATATAAAATCATTGTTGATGTTGTGGGGGTATCCGCTTCAGGTGATAATAATGAAATGGGCCTCCAAGTTTTGGGGAAACTAACTGACACGACAGGCGGGACATTATATTTAATATCAAGCGAAGAGATGGAGGCGATATTCTCCGAACTTAGGCAAAAGGAATATATTGGGAAGGATGTAAAAGTAAGAATTTTTGTCCCACCGAGTATTATTATTAAGAATATAACTGGAGCTTATAGCTCTAAAGGAGCTATTCAAGGATCAGAAATAAATCTAGGGGCAATTACAGAAGATAGAGAACTATTTCTTGAATTAGAATCGACTAAAGATTTAAAACAACAAGAAGAAGTCCCTGTACAACTCCAAGTAGAATACTTAGATAACAAGGGAAATAAAAGGATGAGAGTGATTAACGATAGGGTAAAGATCACCAAAGATGAAGATGAATTCAAGGCGAAATACAATCAAAAGTTTAATGTAATGAAGAATATTCAGGTTGCCGGAGGAGGGTATTATTCTGGAAAAGCTAAAGAATCTAAAGTACAACTAACAGAATTGAAAGCTGAAATACTAAATGAGATGAAATCATTAAGATCAAGTAATAAAACTTTCGCTGAACAAGATTTTACAGAAGGGTTATCTTATTTAGATGACGAATTAGAAGAAATTGAGATCGAAGAAAAAGAAGTCGCACAAGCTCCAGCAAAAAGCTATTGGGCTGCTAAGGGTCAACAAAGAGCTAGAATGTCCTCAAGTTCATTGAAGAAACGGATGGAAAAGAAGAAGAAATAAGAAATCTACACTTTTATTTTAAATTTCTATATATCCGATATTATATCAAACTAAATTCTACTAAGAGCGCTCAAAAACTCCTTGAATTACTACAATTCGTCCTTCTTTTAGATTACTTACAATATTTTTCCATTTTGTACGGGTATCAGCAATTATTAAATCCAAACTAATTGGTCTTGGTTTGTTAGAAGGTTGTTTAGATCTCATATTCTGGATCCCTTCCAGAACTTTTTTTGTATCATCTCTCCATAAAAGCTCTTTAAAGCCACTTGTACCAATAAGTTGTCGGAGATCATTTGGTGAGAGGAGGAAACTTATATCGGGAGTGTTAGCCCATATAACTGGGAAATGTATAGGATGAACTGAACCCGCACAGATTGTGTTTAATGCTAAACGACCTTTTGGATTGAGAAGACGATGGATCTCAGAGATTATACGCTCTTTGTTTTTTATGTTCATTAATACATGTTGGATAAAGATAATATCAAAACTGTTATTATTAAAAGGCATATTAAGAGCATTACCTTGTTGGATCTTTATATTATCAGTATATCCTAGGTGCTCGTTAATTAAATCTGCAGCTCGACAAAAATCTTCACAGAGATCTATTCCTGTAACGTTACATCCGAAGTTAGAAACTAATGCCCGTGCAGATCCCCCAAAACCACACCCAATATCAAGTACCTTCATTTTCTCATTAAGATTGGCTGCTTGAGCAAGCTCTAATGTAGCTTTTCTTCCCCGGAGATGAAGTTCTTCAATAGGAGCAAGAGTTTCTTTGATCGAATTCAAATTTTCTACCCCTTCGCTTTTTAATTTTGATAGAATTTTAGTGCCAAGGTTAGATTGCTGGTATTGTTCATTTATAGATTTTTCATATTCCATAATTGTATATAAGGTTCCTTTTTTGGTTTTTTATATAAATACCCAATAAATCACGATATTTATACTTTTAATTTAACAATTTCTATAAATTAATGCTATAGTATTTGGGGAAATACCTTGGAAAGAGTAAAATAGAAAAGAAATAATAGATTTAATTCAACATTCTCTTATCAATCAAATTACCTCAAAAATAATTTATTATCTTTATCTAAATATAATGAAAGAATTTATTATTAATGATCTTCTTAAACTTAGATTGGAAAATAACAAAACTATAATATACATCGATAATGTAAAAATAATCCAATGTAAATATTTGTTATTAGACGGATTAGATAAAAATAGTAAATCCAACCAGGAGAATTCAAAAAATCTATCAATTGATGCTCAAGCTAAAGATTTGGATCATACTTTAGAAAAGACTGATGAAATTATTATCCCCCCTGAGGTCGAGTTCTGGGCCCATTCGTCAAATTTACAAACTTGGTATGAACACTCATACAATACACAAATTCTTCATAGTAATTTAGCATTTCCATTACTCAGAAAATTAGCTCATGCAGGTGATAAGACTGCAAAAGAGGTATTTAAAAAAGAAATTAAAGAGAGATTTCGTGAAGGAAACCTAAACGTAATGACTTTCTTAGTTATTGAAGGATTCCTAGATGAACTTACTATAGAAGAATCAGATGATTTATTTCAAGAATTAGATTTTGAAACCTATAAAAAACTACAAAAACGCTTGAGAGAATCTGAAAAAAGAGACACCTTTATTTTTTAGAGTTGGGATAATCTTTTGAAGTAATTTCTTGAAAGTTAAAAACAAATGCTAAGTGTTAATTTTTCCAAGCTTAAAGCAAGAGTGATAGAAACTCAAATTAGACTAATCCTTTAAAGAATCAACCATAAAAAGAAAAAAAAGAATTAAAAATATTATAGATTTGATAACATGAAATTGCCTAAACTAAATCAATAGCAATTTTCATGTCATTTGCTGTTACTTTCTTTCTACCAGAGTGTTTCGCAATATCAAGAGCACAACCAGTTAAACCTTTAGCATATTCCTCTAAATAATCCATTAATTTGTCAACTGCTGCTCGACTTACGATTTCAGCTCCGGCTTTTTTCATTAGAGCTCTTAAAGGGCTCCAAGCGAATGCTGCCATAATTTTTTTTCCTCCACTTGTTTAAAATTTGTTTGTTCTACAAAAATTTTAGATTTTAATAAAATTGATGTATATATATCTAAATTGGTAATACTTCTATATAAATGTGTTGGTTGGTTTTTGATAACCGAGCAATTTGATCCACTAGATCCAATCGACAAAATAAATTGATAAAAATATTCAACAATTTTTTTACTAGTGAATCCACCAAACTAAAAATGATCAATTATTGATTTCGAATAGGGCAATTCGTCTTGTGATCAATTAAACTTGAATATGTTTGTGTAGAATCCTTTAGCAATAATTCACTAAATATAATGGGAGATAAAAGATTTAAGTATAAAATGATAAGGTTTTTCAAGCATAACGAATTTTAAGCTAAATTCTTGACATGTTTACTGAAATTTTTTTGGTGTGATTTAAAAATAATATCTAAATATAAATTGGGATTAATTAAATTACTTAGTTCTTTGTAAAAAATGAACAGTGAAGCAATACTCATCTACATTTAATTTATGAATATTTAATATAGAATATGTTAAAAAATGGATAACCAACTACGAAACAGATTGAAAAGAAGAGATTTTAGGCTCGATAAAACCTTTAATGGATATATATCAAAAAATTTATGTATGGTTGTTGGATCTCGAGAAGATTTATTTGAATTTCCATACATTAAAGATTATGAATTTACCGATCTTAATTCTTTTCTTGATGCTGCTAAAATAATTCACCCTACAGGTATCCCGCCTGACCCATTGTTCGGTTGGGAATACGGAGATAAAAAGAATTACATAACTTGGGCAAATGGGGGTGTATGGAGCATAAAATATTTTAATATGGGTCTATCAC
>JAGXNR010000128.1 GCA_019894875.1 Promethearchaeota archaeon
GACATAGAATCCTCTATGAAATTGGACAGTTTAATAACAAATTAAACAGTTTGAAAGACATCCCTCAAGATATTAAGGACAATCTTAAAGAAAAGATTACTTTTTGGATTAATAAACTATCTGTTAAAGGGTAAAAATTCAGCTCTAAATTGAGTTCTAATCTTGTAGTTTCGAAAGAAGCGTCATTTCCGCGATTTTATGAAAAATGTCAGAAACATTCTCACCTGTTAGTGCCGATGTTTCAAAAAAGGGAGCATTCAATTTTTGGGATAAATGTTCCGCCATGGGTAATATAATCTTTTTCTCATCCTTGAGATCAGTTTTATTTCCTATTAAAATTCGTGGAACCCCACTCAATCCATATTTTACTGAAGTGCTATACCAATTATTTACATTAGAAAATGAGCTAGAACGTGTTACATCATAAACTAATAACATTCCATCAGCTCCGTTGAAATAAGGACGATGTAACATGTAGAATTGTGGCTGTCCAGCTATGTCCCAGATCATAAGTGATACATTTGTTTCCTTTCCCATATCGTTTTTTATTGTTACCTTTTCTTTTGTAATGTTAACCCCGACTGTGGGAATGTACTCAAATTCAAATTTCTCAGCACAAAAGCTTCTAAGTATTGAAGTTTTACCAACAGCAGGGTCACCGATGACAATGATCTTGTAAATCATTTCTGTTCGTTCATGAAACACTAGATCTTCATCAGAATTATTATTCTTGCTCATTAAGATTTACCATATATTTGATTATTTTCTATTTTTAATTAAATAAATAATGAAATTCCAATATAAAAATGTTAATTATTCCTTTTATATTGAAATTGTTTTGAGATCTTAAACTTTGAGGTTTTAATTTCTTTATACCAATAAAATTATCATATGTTGAAAAAAAAATCTTTTATTAATTTTTTTCGCACTATTATTTAACCAAATCTTCAAAGGGTGGAATTTCTATAATTGAAATATTCAATTTGTCAACCTTCTTATTAACTCTCGTTAAGATTTTAGATAATATTCTCTCATATATAAAGACGGGTATTGCAAAAAGTCCAGTTTAGAGGAATGGAAAAATGATTAATAATAATAATAATTTAAAACAATCTTAAAATATTTAAATAGAAATATTATAGTCAATTGAGTCTTAATGAATGAGTTCATTCTAATTCCGTTTTAGTTTTAGCCTTAATAAAGTCAATTTTAGACCATTTCCGACATATATCTATAAGGGTGTAAGTTTTTTAAAAAATAGCCGAATTCTTCTTGTACCAAGCCAATAACAGGATTTCTTGTTCATAAATTTGTTTTTTTATATATCTATATTAAATTTAAAAAAGAAGTTTTCTATATGATGATCGGTCCATATTCAAAATAAAAAAGAGAAATGATTAAAATATCATGAACAATGATTATTTTAAGTTAAGTAAAAATAATATTTCATCGCGAAGAAAAAACCAGCGTAAAAAATATGCTGTAATCATCATAAGCCTTATTGTTATAATTTCCTTAGTAAGTATTCCTGTCATTATTTATGCATATAATACTATTAAGAATTTATTAAATTATGATCCAGAACTACCTTGTGAAGATCTACCAGATATTGAGACCGTTAGACAAATTGTTGAAGATCACCAGGATTTTATACAGGAAATTGAAAATACAAATCCTGAAAATGTTTGGGTTGTAATTCATGAAAGATGTAATGGCAAAGGGGAATTATATATTTATTATGATACCGTTTATAATAAAGAAAAAATTTTAGAGATTATAGGGGCAGAGACATTTTTTGGGATACCTTATAGATTATTTAATGTGTAATACTTTTTTTTATCATTATAACACATTAAATAATTTTGCAAAACTGTATCAAGATTTGATCTCTTTTGAGGGAAATTTAAATTTTCTCATGAATTATAGGAGCTCAAATTTTAAGAGCTATTGAATGTATTAATTATAATTAGAAACATTAAAGAATAAAAATTTTAATTAAGAAGGAGAGAATGAAGTAAGTAATAATGATTACAGCAAAATATAAAAGAAACATAATAAAAAGTATAATTCTTATAGGATTATTTGATATTATCTCTTTAGAATTGTGTAGATACATCTTACAAATCCCACCTTCTTTCTTGTATTACTTAATGATAATAGTTTTTTTTATTCCGCAATTAAGCTCCTTTTTTTTTATCGATTATATATCGAAAAAAAAAGAACGTCCAAAAAAAAAATATCAAATTAATGACTATCTCACGTTAAAACTTGAAAACAAAGCAACTACTATATATGTAGATGGAAAACAGTTCATACAATGTAAATTCTTGTTATTAAATATTCCTCCTGATAAGGTAAGAGATTTCGATGATATTGAGTCAATTGACGACGCGGCTGAAAGGTTAAATCATGATTTAGAATATCAAAATAAAATCAAAATTAAAATACCTCCCGAAACAGAATTTTGGGCCCATTGCTCCAATTTGCAGGTATGGGTGGAATATAACTACGATACTCGTTTGCTTCATAGCAATTTAGCTTTTCCACTATTAAAAGCAATAACAGATGCTGGAGATCATATTGCAAATGAAGTATTTAAACAAGAAATTAAATTACGGTTTGAAAGTTTCAATCCTTCTACACAACAGCATTTAATCGAAAATGGATATCTGAATTATTTTAGTAAAGAAGAAAGAGAAGAAATATTCAAATTAATTTTAGATGAAAATATTTGGATAAATTGGGGATATAACCATTTGAATGCTAATAGAAAAAAGAAAGCTCTTGAATTGTTTTTCCACGCAAGAAATATTAATCCAATCAATCCTAAGACATTATTAGGTATCGCTCAAGTATACGTTAGAACTAAAAAATATGATAAAGCTCTACAAATTTATAATGAAATTTTACAGTATTATCCAGACAATCTAAAAGCTCTAAATGGAAAGAATTCGATGCACCACCAAGTATAGAAATTTCACATTCTATAAGATCATTGATTTAAATATTGGAACATAAACTTGGAAACTTAACCAAAAAATTCTACGTGACATTGAGCAGTGTGTATTTCTGGGCTTCGAAAAAAAATTTCGCATACCAGATCATTTCTATATCCGTTTTTGATAAACGATGTGTTTTCTACGTAGTTTTGAATGGGGGAATATCGCAGCGATATTCTCTCCTATCTTTAATTGCAAAGCATAAATATCACCAACGACGTTGTCCTTAATTTTAAGAATTAATAGAGCCCAAACTCTATTGTTTATCATCTGTTCTTTAATTTCATTTCCGGCAATTGTTTTATTAGAGGAAGAACCGAAAGAAAATTCTTCCTCCGGGATTTCCCAATTTTTCATTATATCTAAAAAGACCTTTGTATAATCCTGGTGATTAATTTTTTCCGCACTATTGTTTAATCAAATCTTCAAATTGTGGAATTTCTATAATTGAAATATCCAATTTATCAACCTTCTTATTAACTCTCGCTAAGATTTTAATTAATATTCTCTCATATATAAAGACGGGTATTGCGAATAGTCCCGTTAAGAGGAATGGAAGCACGATTAAAATTATAGGTGTCAAAATAGCTGGATCATTTAAACTTACTTCTTGAATTGACCCAAAAATATATGTAACGAGAATAATTAGGGTTGTTAGTAAAAATTCAATTACTAAATATCATTCTCTAGTTTTTCTATCTCATCTAAGCTTTTAATTCCTAAGTTACTCAGAGAGTCGAAAACGCAATAATCCCTTAAATAATAATATTTCTCCTTTTTATAATAACTAACCTTATCCATTAAATGTTTATAGCAGTCAGGACAAACCCAAAATGATGATGATCTGGTATCGTTACCTTCCAAAGGGGGGTAAATAAATTGATCAATAACATCACTATGTAAAAAAACTGCATCTTTCTCAGTACTATTACATGACTTGCATTTACAGATCGTATTAAAAAACAACTTATAAGAAAAAAAAATTACTTAAATCTTCCTTTTTTCAATAGTGCGATATTTTTTAGGATTTGTTCTTTATTTGGATCTTGGTCTACTTGTTTTTGAATATTTGATATTAATTCTTCTCTTGAAATACCAATTCTGTCAAGCACGGTAGTGATCCCTTCAGTTGCTAAGTGTCCGTTTAATAATCCCTTGGCTACCCTTATCATTGTCCGTAGCCAACCTTTTCTCTCGTGTTTCCATCTTTCAGAATCTTCTTGTTGCCGTATTAGTTCTGCATACTGAAATGAATATGAGACACCACCGAATCGATATATATCATACATCATGCCCGTCATAACTACGTGACAATTTGTTAAGATAGGATCTCCTTTCCCTATTTCTATAAGCCCTTTTGCTTCAATTCTCTGAATAATCTCACTTTGGTTGTAATTGATTACATGATAAGGATAAAGGATTCGAGGAATTTCCTCTAAAGGAGTGTCGGGAGTAAGATACCATTGAAGATCATCTTTATCGAGATTATTAATATGCTCTTGAGGGTGGGGAATTCCATCTTCTAATGAGTCTTCAGGAGAGGTTTCATAGAAATATCTCGCAATCTGATCAGGAGAAAATCCAATAATCACGTGATCAAGATTCTTCTTCATCGCTTCTTTAACAAGAGCAGTATGAATTAAATCGGTACATGTATGACAAATTGATAACGAAACGCACTTTTCATCAGATCGAGGTTTATATCCTGATAGAAAGTATTTATACAGCTTAGTAAATGTTTCAAAGGATTCCTCAATAAAGCGATGATCATCCTCAAGACCTAATTTCTGAAGCGTTTGGATGATATTGTTTTTTGCAATATCAGTCATAAACCCGACATTTACCGTTATTAAAAACGGTTTAAGATGGTATTCATTCACAAAAGTATCTACAAGGGCTGTAGAATCTTTCCCACCTGAAAAACCAAGAATGCAACAATATTTATCTCTCCCGAAATCTTCTTGCCATTGTTGTATAAGATTATACCATTCCTTGCGTTTCTCTTCTCTCAGAGATTCATTGATTATGGTTTTTTTCCAACTTGCGGTTTCAAAAGAGGGATCCTCACAAAAATTACAGAGACCATTTTTGTTAAGACTCACCCCAAAAGGACCATCTAGCATTATGCATTTTTGACAGATATTATACCCATCCTTAACTTGAGCTTCTTTTTTAATTATACTTTGTGTCATAGTAACATTCTCTTAGCTTATTCATATTTAAAGAAAAAATTTTGCAAGATCTTTTCTATATCCGTTTTTGATAAACGATGTGTTTTCTACGTAGTTTTGAATGGGGGAATATCGCAGCGACCGCTTTTTCGTTATTAGACCAAATTGTTGTTCCTTCTACATAATTTATTCCGTTAAAACTTAAGGTAATTTGACCAATATTATTCAAGTTAGAGAAGATCCCCTTTCTAGCATATTCCTTATGTACCATGGCTGTATCAACGTTGGTATGGGTTAATGGTTCATTCAACCACAATTGATACAAGTTGGGTATGCTAAAGATAACGCCAACTACGGCATCTGTCTTTCTATCGAATGCAAACGGGGCCCAAGTGACGACTTTCTCAAGGTTACAATTATCCCATGCTTCTCGATATTCTTTTCTATTAGAATATTGATATGGATCAAAGTCGTTAGGGAGTTTATAAAACGATTCAGGCACTTGTTTATAGAATTCAAGTATCTCATTAAAACCAGTATCACCACCGGAAGAGTCAGGTAATAAAACCTGAAATGATCCTTGTATAACATCACGGATCTCTTCTTTTCTCTCTAACATTTGATCTATTGTTAAATAAGCAATCCTAATATCCTCATCGAGTTTTCTTTGACCTTGTTCCCAAGAAGAATCGGTAACATGTACACATGAATATTCCGCGTTGTTTAAATATCCCAATCTTTCAATATGCTGCCGAATCTTCGATTTAGGATTATTGAACGCAATTCCACACATCATCGGGGCTTCAAATCCCAGAGTTTGAAATCCTATTCCTCCTAGATGCTTCGGAAAATTGATATTTCCCCTTATTTTTCTAATCTTATTTTCTTTGATAAACCGTTCGCAATTATATATAAGCTCTTGGCATACTTCAAATTCTTCGGCAAGCAACCACCCAAATGTGCCACATTTACGACTATAACTCGTATAGGTGGGATGAATCTGAGCGATCACAAATCCACACGGTTCCAATCCGCGATAGGCAATAAAAACTCTGAGTTTATATTGTGGATCGGAAAATTTCGAGACGAGATAATCACATAATTTCGCGATTATCTTTGGCTTTAATTGAATATTCGGAACGTAGAGAAGGGAATCTAACACATTCTGTATCTCCTTTAGATTTGTCGATTCTTGTATTGATATAGCATATACTAATTGAGTCATTATTTTTTCACATTATTTTGAATTGTTATCAAATGTACGTCTTGCATCTATATAAAGGAAAAAACAAAGAATCAAGAAAAAAATAAGAATATAAATTTAGATTATTGAGATACAGACCAATAATTCAAAGGGACAATATGAAACAGAATAGAAAATAAGAGCAACCATTCTAAAAGTGGAGATGCAAAAATGCCCGTGCAAAGATATAACAGTAAGGGTATCCCAATTCCACTTACCCCAAATAGTTTTCTAGGAAGGTGGTGATGTAAAAGAGCAGGAATACTAAAAAAAAATATGCAAAATACAAATCCAGTAAACGCGATAACTGCACTAATATTGTGTATAATATCCTCTGGTCCTGATCGATCCAGACTAAATATCCCTACACCCATGTATCCTAAACCGCCGATAATTCCACATAATAATCCTAATTGTGAAGTAATTCTGTCTCTTGTTATATCTTTTTTCCCTATAACACGAGAAATATAGAAACTAAAGGGTATGGTTATTGCTCCCGCAACCCCACAGGCTGTATCGAATAAAAAGGGAACAGGGGTTAGGAGTGAATTACCAAGATCACTGATTGCATGTAGTGTAATATTAAATCCGGTGATATTTGCAGCTATTATAAGACTTAGAAAAAGAAGTAATAGATAAGTACTCATCATCGCACGAAGGGAATTTCTCGCAAGATTCTGTGGGTTAAAGAGGATAGACATATATCTCTCCTTCTTTTGTTGGGAGTGTTCTTCAGGAATGACATAATCCCCTGCTTCCGAAAATTGTGCGATCCCCAAGGTTTGCAGTAACTCAAATCCTTGCTCAATTAATTGGATTTTATTGCTAACATTCCCATCAGAGATACTAAATAATACAGAATCCTTAAATACCGATTCTCTATTGGAATATTTCCAACTTGGTATATATCCTCGTGGTTTAAATCCCGCATTGTAAAAAATTTGTTGGTGCTCTCGTTTATAAGCTGAGACAAATACTTCGCAATATCTTACTTCCAATTCTTTTCTACACCGTAGAAATTCCTTTACAAAAACATACAGTTCTTCCAGATTCTCAACCTTATACTTAGTCTTTTCAAAATTCTGGACTTGAGGGGTGTACAAAAATTCAAAAAATGAATTGGAATTCTGAATTTTAAGTGTAATTGTTTCATATCCAAACTGATCCTTTATTATCTCCCTAGAGATTGATTTCTTAAGATTTCTAACTACCTTCTTATCTAATACTATTTCTGGAGTCTTTATA
>JAGXNR010000129.1 GCA_019894875.1 Promethearchaeota archaeon
CACTAACATGGATTAATAAAATAAGTCCTAATTCTTCTATCTTCGCAAATATTGACTTAAAAAAAGGATCTGATAATCGAATTATAGGTGGATCAATTTTAAACTGTTCTTTTACAAAATCTCTCACTCTCGGACCAAACCAAAATTTAACAACAGGATATCCTTGTTGATAAATCTCTTCAAGTGAGTCTAACGTTAGTTTAAGGTTTGGCTTTTCTTTAAAAAGCTCTCTACTTCTAAAATACTTAGCCTGTACAAACTTATTAGGGAATTTTGTTTCTAATTCGTTATAACCATTCCCCCAGACGATACCAATTGATCTTTTAATATTAAATTCTTCTCTGAACTTAATCAGATTATGAATACCATCTACACTCCCTAAATGAACATGGGCATCAAATTTTGGACCAAAATATTTAGATTTAACTTGGGTATCATCATTAACATACTCTGAAATATATTTTTGCACTTGTAATTCACACTTAGCAACAGTTTGCTTTTCAAAAAACATCTATTCTTTGAATAATTGATACTATGAATCACAACCTAATTATTTTTTGAAAAGTTTGTTAGAGATTTTGAATGGTTTTTACTGCCACTTCTATCATAGGATCACTTATAAACTGAGGAATGACACAACCGGGGGCAATTATTAATCCCGAACCATTGAAGTTTGTGTAAACAGATGAGATTCGTGAAGAAACTTCCGCGGGATCTGTTATATCTTTCCATGATTCTGTGTTTAATCCTCCGAGAAGTCCTCCTTTGAAGATGTGCCTTGCCTCAGAAAGATTTGGTGTCGTTTGCTGATCATGCCAGTTAATCGCGTCTATAGGTAATTTAGTTGCCAATTCGTAATCAGGTTTGTCACCATGGAGATGAAGGACTAGAAAATTATTCTTTTTTACAGTTTTTTCTATTAGGGATTTCATTGGTGTAAATGCTAATTCTAATCTCTCTTCATTGGTTAGTCTATTGTTAAAATGTTGTGTGGCTAAAAATATACCATCAGCACCTGCGGCTAATGAAGCTTTTGAAAAATCTGTCATAGCTGAAATAATTATCTTAAAATGTTCTCTAATTAGTTGAGGATCCTTTCTGTAATGTAGAATTATATCGGGATCAATTTGGGATGCTACCATTAAAGGAGAAAATACAGTCATCATTGTTGGTACTTTTCCGTCAACTTCCCTATGAATTAATTTCATTGCTTTAATCTGATTCCCGAATTCACCCCTTGTTACATCAATCTTTTTAACATCCTCCCAATCTTCTATCTTTTCGATTGGATATTTCACACCAATTCTAGAACCCGATGCGGGATCATATCCTCCCAATTCTGCTCCAAAATCAGAAGCAAAAGCACGACCTGAGATTGAGATTTTCATAATATCGGAATCGAATTTATCTTGAAAATCCATCTGTGCCTTTAAAAGTCCTTCAGGAGTTTTATCTGACTCTGGGAAATGTTTCCAAATTGCATAGGGGACTCTCTCTGTGGGTTCTGCTTTAAAAGCTTTTTTAATTAGTTCGAATTTATCCATTATAATGTCCTATTTCCTATTAATCTTAAAGTTAAGGGCTTTATTCTTGTAAATTATCTCATTAGAATCTTAAAAAACTTTTCTATTTGAAATTTCTATAAAATATATCTGATAATTTAAAAATATTAAAAGATAAGAAATATTCAAAATTATAATATAACCTTAGAAATGATAAAAAATTGTTCTTAGTTGAGTAAAATATGAATGAAACATTCAAAATATTAGCGAATGCTATTAACGAGCAATACGGTGCTGCAATCGCGATGTTGGAGCAAAACTTAAAAGTTTGCCCACAGGAAGTATGGGATGATAGAACCAGTGGACCCCCATTTTGGCATGTAGCATATCACGTAATGTGGTTTTTGGATTGGTATCTTTCGGATTCAAGAGAAGCCCGTGAAAGTTTTAAATTGAAATTTGGTGAAGCATCGTCACATTTTGAAGATATAAATAAAACACCAGAATTAGCATTTACATGTGACCAATTATTAGATTACTTATCAGATATTAAGGAAAAAGCTAAAAATCGGTTTGAGGATCTAACTTCGGAATATTTACTACAACCTTCTGTATTTGAATGGCACGGAAATAGCGTTTTTAGCTCATTACTTTATAATCTTCGTCACTTAATGCTCCACATAGGAACTCTTAATTTAAGGCTCCATAGGAAAGGTGTGAAATTGGAGAACTGGGTTAGACATCAACGAATTTAATTTCAACTCATTTAATCTCGATTGATTCTATTGAAAGGTTCTAATTAGAATTCTAAACATATTTAAACTGTAGAAATGGAGTATTTTTATTTACTAAAAATTTTTAAACTTAATATCCTATATTAAAAATTATGCCAGAAAGTATCAAGTCTTTGAAGTTTGTCTATGATTATGCTAAAAGTTTATTTGAAAAGCGAAAGGATAATCATTTTGAGGAATCCATGAAAAATTCGTTGTTTGAAAAAGAGGAAACGGCTCTCAATGTATTTATACATTCTATCAGCTTATTAAATTGGGCATCGAGAAAAACTATTAATCCTGATGTAGATAATAAGGAGATAGCAATAAAATTAGATCCCGAATCCACGG
Source organism: Promethearchaeota archaeon (assembly GCA_019894875.1). The sequence goes on from JAGXNR010000129.1 coordinate 2,627, forward strand.
CACCTTTGCACGAACAATTATTGGAATTGTTTAATACAGCAAATGAAGCCTATGCAGAGGCAAGAACTAAGTTTAAAGAAGAAGATCTTCAAAATACATTTAAATCCCCCTTTGGGAGAGATATGACCTACGAAGATTGGTTTGGATTCATCATACATCACACAATCGGCCATATTTATCAAGCCTTTAGATTACAGGCAATATATCTAAGACATAAAGTTTAGTTTTAATTGAAACGAATAATTAAAGAAAATAATTTAAATAAACCTCCACCGGGTTATTGGGTTAGGAGAAAATTCTTCGGAGAATTTAATGAATACTTTTAGCTTTTTTTACCAAAAGCTAAAGATTTAGAAAAAATGAAGAATGTTTTTGAAAGTTTGGTTATGAAATTTTTTAGAATCAGTATTGTACTCTGATATTTCCCCCAATTAATGCCTTTAGTATTTCGGGGGCCCCAACCATTCCAACAATTGTTTTTTGGTCATTGATTATGGTGTAGGGGACACCAGCAGCATCATAATATTGTCCAATGTCAGGATTAGCCATGATATCGATTATTACTGATCTAATCTTTCCTTTCGAAGCTATAGCAAAATTATTAACTACTGCACAAACTTGCGGGCAGTATGGGCAAGTTTCTGTTATCATCACCTTTATTGTGGATGGCTTGATGCGGTCTAAGTTCTGATGTATCGTTGACTCGTAATAATTGGGAGCCCCAGCGAACGCAAATACTGCTTGAATGAATGGCTGAATTTCTCCAGCTTTGGGGGAGGCTAAATAACGAATGACTTCTCTCCCTTGATCATCAATAAATAAAATGGTTGGAACTCGAGTAATATCATATTGTTTAGCTAACTCGGGATTATCATCAATACATAATTCTTCAATCGTAAGCATCCCATTCGAATTTTCTTCATAAACTCTCAATAGAGACATAAATTGCCCACAATCCATGCACTCTCTTATTTGACTTCCACTTGGTTGTTTTTCCTTACAAGTAAACACTTTCAAATTAACTGGTTTGGTCAATTTAGCCATTTCTGTTTTAATAATTTCCTTATATTTATCATCCTGAGACACTATGCATACATCCCTCCAAAATCTCTTTCTTTCGACCCAACTAACTTATCCAACAAATCTTGGGGTGTAAATTGACCATAAATATGATCTTTTTCATTCACAACTGTATGGGGTACTCCCTGAACTTTGTATTTCATCCCTAAATCTGGGTTCAAATTAACATCAATTACTTCTGCAGATATCTTTCCTTTAGAAACTATGGCAAAAAGGGTTAAAACAGGTACGGTCATTGGACAATATGGGCATGTGGGGGTGATAAAAATTTTCATCTTTGACTTTTTTATTTTTTTTAGATGAGAAATGATTTGATCCGCATAATATGGTCGTACACCTGAAAAATATTGTATACTATTAAGAAATGGTACAAATTCAGATCCAGTAGGATGCGCTAAGTATCGAATAATTTCATTGTCATCTTCATCAACAAATAATATCGCGGGGATCCTAGAAACATTATATTTTTCTGCTTCTTCCGGATTTTCTTCAGTCGAGATTTCAATCACGCTTAGTTTTCCCTCCGATAATTCTTCTAATGTTGATAATAACTCGTGAACCCCTTCACAAGTCATACAATTCCTAATTTTACTCCCATCTTCTTGAGTGCGGAAATCTGTGAAAAGTTTAAGCTCAACAGCGTTCTTTAATTTAGCCATCTCTCTTTGAATATTATCACGCTCATTTTCAGAAAACATTATTTAATTCACCATCGTAATTAGATCTATTATGAATATTTACTTTAAAACTTAAAATAATATTTGATTTAAAATATAAAAAAATCGAAATTTTAATCGATTTTGAATAAAACCTAACATTATATCGTAATTTTTCAAAAATTAATTTTGACGTTTTTTTCAGTATTAAAAATAATTTTTATTTGAATTAGGCTCTCCTTCAATCTTTTTCCTAAACATCAAATATATTACAAGACCAACAAAGAAACCGATAGTAATATTTAAACAAAAACAGAGAATTGCTGATACGAGTATAATCGGGAAAGTTTTAGGATTAAAATCCATAATTGCTATTCTACCTAATAAAAACGAAGTGTAAATTAACATAGCACCTAAAATGGAACTAGGAAATGCGGAAAAAAGTAAAAAAAGAGTATCAGAAAGAAATAACCCAAGGAATATTTCCAAAATTCCTTCTAAAATCATTGATCCTCCTGTTCTTGCTCCAAAAGCGTATTGAGCCATCAATCCCCCAGACCCATGACATAAAGGTATTCCTCCTAGAAAAGGATTAATCAAGTTAATAGCACCCATATTAAATGCTAAGACATTTGCATCTATATTTTCATCCCTCTCTGGAAATAAATCCTTAATTAATACAACTGTAGCGATCATAACATTCGTAATTGTTAAAAATAATTGAGCAATTCCCGCATAAACCATCCCCAATAAAAAATTGTGCCACGTTGGGAATTCAAAGCTAAAAATAGGCAAACCAAAGTTAATATCGGAAATTTGTACTGTGCCCGTGAATATAACTATTAAAACACCCATTAACGTAAGGATTATCGCAGAAGGAATCGGTTTATTCTTTATCAACAATAGGATTATTAAGATTGAAATGAACCCAAGTACTAGATTTCCACTGAAAAACACAATTCCTGCCCAGCCCAAAATAAAAGCCAAACCTAGTTGGATGCCTCGTACAGCAGTGACTGGAATTTTTTGAACTATCTTATTTAATTTTTTTGAAAAACCTAGTAAAAACCAAATAACACCAATTCCAAATCCAGTAGATATTACCATATTTGAAGTCCATTTTTCTGATATTGCCACAGTACCAATTGTCTTTTGTGGTTGAACTGGTAGGGGTAAATTGAAACGAATTCCCAGAATTATGTTAGTTAGTCCTAAAGTGAGAAAAATCCCAGCGGGTTTTAAACCAACTATTGAGATATAACCAATTATAAACGGAATTAAAGTGCCCCAATCTCCAAACGCTCCTCCAAATTCTCTAATCGTAAATTTTTTAGATCCTTTTCGTGCAGATTTCTCCATTCCAGCAGGTTTTAATCCCAAGATTACTCAAATATAAAAAATTTTCGAATAAAAATAAATTTCTCTTTCTTCTGTTTAAAAAGGCTATTGATTTGCTAAAATTTAAATTATTCTGATTAATCTTACTTTCAAATAAAATGCTATTGGAAATATATCAAAATTAGTATACTCTACTCCTAATTAGGAGCTATTATTTAAATTTTCTATATGTGAATATCAAATTGTCATTAGAGAAAAGGTTAAACGTTGAAAAGATAATCAACCAGTTAAAATTCAAATTGACGTTGCGGAATTACAGGATGATAAGAAGAAATATATCAAAATGGAATTTAAAGATAATGGAATTGGAATTACTGATGAAAACAGAGAAGTAATATTCCAAAAGGGGCATAAATCTGATAATTTAAAAAATGGTATGGGAATTGATTTATCTCTAGTGAAGAAAATTGTATAATGAAAATAAGTAAAAAAGCTTAATTTTAAAATTATTTCTCTTTTTTTATCTTTACGTCTGTTCGCTGAACCCCTACTTCTCGATTGGGTGGTATTGCAGCTCCACAGTTATCTTTTTTTGGCTCATTTTCTTTAAAAGCTTTATCTAATTCTGCTTCTAATTCATCATCTGATATTTCATTTGGCATAGTTAACAAAGAAAAAGGGGAAATATATAAAAATTTAGATTATGAAATATTGGTATTCTGATTATACCTATCTAAGAAAAAGAGAACCAGAAAAAAAGATAAACTTATTTAGTTTGATTAAAAATATTCTAATGCCGCATTTTCTTTTTCAATGGGGCGTCTTTCTGGAACAATAATATAATTTATACCCTTATCATAGAAATCAGGACTCATATAAAGATTACAATAACATGCTAAGTAATCTTTTATATCTAAAGCCGCATAATCACATGGACATATAAGATCTCTGTCTAAGTCTCTTTTACCACTTGCAAGTCTACATGGGCAAGATTGATAACCTAAGTTTATCTTGTTATCAACTAAACCATCAATTAAATCTTCAAATGTTCCTTTTTCTTCATTTAAAATCCAATTATTCTTTTCTGCGACTTGGCTAACATATAATCTCATTCCTTCTTTCGTTTCCATATCCATAAAAATCCCCTCAACTCTCTAATAATTCTTCATATTTATTTGGATTATAACCAACTACATGACCTTTTTCGCATACAAGAAAAGGATAGGATATTCTTGAATTGTATGTAGATTGCAAGTAATCTATTAACTTCGATTTATCTGCGCGTTCAATCTTATCAACATCTATGTATCTATATTTCATTTTCCTATCGTCCAGAAACCCTTTACACTTTTTACACCACATACAAGTTGAAAGAGTAAAAATGAGTATGTTTTTTTCGGATCCTTTCTCGCCTTTAACTTCTTTAGCTAATGTATCTATTAAATTTTCCACTGACATCGTTATCGACAAAAATTATTTTTTACATAATAGAAGTTCTTAATTACACTTATTCAATAAAAGAACCAGAACAATTAATAATCTAATGGTAATAATTTATTAAAAATCACAAATCTTATGTTCAAAATCTAAGTCAATTGGATTTTTTTTTATTAATTATTAATTTTTTAGTGATTTGCTTGAGTGTCTTTATTTGTACAACTTTTCTTCTTATAGATATAGATAGTATTTTTATATTATTATAAACTGTTGTTTAATTATGTCTAAAGCAAATATTCCTATTGTGATTACGAAGGAAGACTGTCATCGATGTCATGAACTAAAGGATTGGCTTAAGGAGAACGATGTAAAATATATAGAACGCGATATAGATGACGAAGAATTTGTTAGTGAATTATTACATGATAAGAATTTCCTTGGAACATTTTGTGATGCAGATGGATGCATTGTAAATACTCCTGCGGTTTTACATAAGGGAAAATATTGGTTTAAAG
>JAGXNR010000012.1 GCA_019894875.1 Promethearchaeota archaeon
AAACTGATTAATGTCTCTGAGTTTACTGAAACAAAAGAATTAATAGAAAAAGAATTTCAAATATTCCTCTCTTAAAATTTATTATAAAGAGCATTAATTAGGTTTTCTCTTCGAATAATCCATCTCTAAATTTGGACTATGAAAATTTTTAATACTTCTAAAATAAATTACTCATAAAATAAAGAACTAAATTTAATAGTAGTAATATGGTGTTTATAAAATGTCATTAAAATTTTGTCCTAAATGTGGGAACGAATTAGAATCAGGATCATCTTTTTGCGATTCGTGTGGAGCGGATTTAGGAACTAAAACAGAAACTCCTGCTGCAATCTCTCCTGGTGTAACAACAACTCAAGAACCGAAAGTAAAACCTGAAACAGTATATTATCCAGACTTTTTAAAACGAGTTATCGCATTAATATTTGATAGTATTATAATTGGTTTGATTGGTTCTGCTTTTACTTGGATTTTGATTAATCCGTCGTTCCCGGTGAATTTCTTCGATCCTTTTGGAAGATGGTGGTTTACTTTCCCCTTTGATTGGCTCATTGGATTTTTATACCATTGGGGAATGGAGGCGCATAATAATGGTCAAACATTAGGTAAAATGGCACTAAATCTTAGAACTGTTGATGAAAAAACTCTTGGACAAGCTAGTTCGAGTAATTTAGCATTAAACAATCTTTTCAAGAGTTCACCATTTCTAATTTTAGATGTTATTATTGGTATGGTAAAAAATTCCGGTGATCCTAAGAAAAGATATAGAATCATGCAAAATGTCTCAGAAACAGTAGTAATCTTTAGTAAATAGAATAGTCGTTAATTTTATTTACTCTTTTTTTTCTCATTTAATTATGTATTCAGAAATCTGTTAATTCCTAAATATTTATAAAGGTGAATTTATATGAATACCCTCAGTATGCAAGTATATCAAGATAATGAATGGGCTCGTGATTGGGAAATCATCGTGAAAATATTTGAAACTATAGACAAATTGAAATCGCAATTTAAACAATTAGATGTTACTTATCTACGTGAGATCCAACAGAACATTTTAATTTTAAACCTTGAAAAATATGCCTTCTCTTTACAAAATTATATTATTCAGAAATATTCACGAGATTGATTCATCGGATGAAATCAAATAGGAACACTTTAGTCTAATTTCAAATTGAAAAGTTTTGTAAAATCTACTTTTAACATTAGATAGACTGTAATAACCGTGAAATATAAAGTGGCTATACTAAAAATCCAATTTTCCCCACCGATAAGCTGACAAATATTGAATACATTATAAGCGAAGATGAGCATTAATCCCAATTTTCCTAACCAAACAAAAAGTATGGTTTTTTTTGCATTATACTTAATTATCCCTAAAGGAACTGTTATCATATCATCGTTTAATGGAGTAAATCCGAAAAGAAAGATGAGAATGGGTGCTAATTTTGAATGGTCAATTAGATATTGTTGATAATTCTTTAATTTTTCTAATCTATTATCTGAAATTAGTTCAGCAGCACCTCTACCAATCATATAACCTCCCATTTCACCAACTAAACAACCCAGGGATGCAATAAAACCTACTATAAGTGGAATAAAGAAGTTTATTTGAAGAAAAGGTAGTGAAGAAAAACAAACCACAAAAGTATAAGGAGTAGGAACGGGAAGCAGATTTCCTATAAAACAAACCCAAAAAGTTATAAGAAGTCCTGTTCCTAAGGTTTGGAAAGGTGGATAATTTGATATGTTTTCAATAGCTTGACGGTGAGAACTATTGATTGCGAGATCAACTGAAAGAGCAGTGATAATTATTATTAGAATTAAGAAAATAATATCTGCTATCTTTAGTTTCAAAGTAAAAGCAAAATTTTAATTTAATTAATTTAGATAAAAAGCTCTGAATTTTATAGTTATTTATTCAAATCTTTATTAAAAAGGTGAAGAGATTACGATAATTGCTACACCAATAATAATACTAAGGATTAGTAATGATATAATAATTACTCCAAGGCTCACTTTTCTCTTTCGCCTTTTACTTATTTTTGTTCGTGAGTTCTGAGGTGTTCTGTATTTCGCTCGACTCATTATTCTTTATGCTAACCAAATGTTATTAATCAATACTAATTATTACGATCATCTTTCTTTTGTAACAATTCAGTTAAAACAACATTATTGTAAGAGAATAGCATTCTAGGGATGTAATTTTCCGCTAAATATGATCCATCCTCAACATCTTCCTTTAGTGGGAAGAGTTGTTTTTCCTTAATAACAGAATCTAAGTAATTTCTGTTATATTCTTTATAACCATATATTTTATTCTTCACTATTACCATTTTCCTCTCATAACCTTCGGGTACACCGGCTTTTTCTAAAATTAATAAAATTTTTTCTCTTGATAAGGATTTTAATAATTCTAGATCCTCCACAGTTCCCTCATAGGCAGGTCCTGTCTGTGCTTCGGAATAGTCCACCTCTTTTTCTAGACCAATCATTACTTTAAATCCTATCGTTTCATTTCCTTCATCAACAGACGTTATTTTGAAAGCAATCCCATATCGATCTCTTATACTAGGTGCTATTTTTGCGGAAATAAATTTCATTCGTGTAGTCGTATTATTTCCCTGCCAAATCCAAACTCTATATTGTTTTGGATCTATAAAAAGAAGGATAAAGTCTGAATCCAATAATTCATACAACGGAATATCTCCTTCTAATTCTAATTCTTGATATTCACTTAATTCATCACTAAACTGAAATACTAAAAATTTTTCCTTCTCTTCTGGGATTGGCGCTTCATCTGACATTATATTGTTTTTTCGTATTCTGTTTATAATACTATATATTTTTTTTCTTATATTATTATCTTTACCTTATAGGTAGACTAATGCGGGAAGGGAGATTTGAACTCCCGAACTCCTTCGAGAATGGATTCTGAGTCCACCGCCTTAGACCAGACTTGGCAATTCCCGCAATGTTTTAACATATTATATCTCTTTTAAATACTTAACTTCTAATAAATTCAGTTGAAATCTGATTTTTCTTAATAAATTTTGGTAGAAATTAAAAATTGCTAATAACAAAGAATTTAGTCTAGTTTAACTCTAATTTATCTTGACAGTAAGGGCAATGAAGTGGAAGTTCTTCATCGCAAGTTTCCAGTTCTTCGCTGCTCACTATATTCTTCCAACAAACCAATTTTTCACCTAATTTTACCATATCTCTGCCATGATGTTGGGGTATTATGTCTTTAGTCTCACAATTACTGCATACTATTAATTTGGATTCGCTTTCCAGTTGTTCTGTAGTAATTTCCTTGTATAAAAACTTATACTTGAAAATGGTAAGGCTGTTAACTAAAATTCCAAGAGATAACCCCATATCGCCTAATCCTACCGCAATCCACAGCGTCATAAAGCCAAGAACCGTCAGTATGGCGAAAGAAACCTTTACTATTATCGATGTCCAGATATTTTGTTTTATTTTTTTGTTTGTTTTTTTAGCTATATCAATATATGTGAGAATTTTCTTAAGGTCATCATTAATTACAATAACATCTGCAGTTTCGAGTGTGACATCTGTAGCAGAAGCACCTATCGCTATTCCCAAGTCCGAAAGAGCTAAAGCAGGAGCATCATTTATTCCGTCACCGACCATCGCTACGCCCTTATATTGGTCTTTAAGATTTTGGATCTCTTGGAGCTTTTGATCTGGTAAATGTTGACCATATGCCCGATCTATATCCAAACAAGCCCCAATTGAATTACAAACTCTTTGATTATCACCAGATATTAAAACCGTTTCATACCCTCTTTTTTTTAATCCATTTATTAGAATTGGTGCTGAAACCCGTAGTACGTCTCGAATTGAAATTATACCTAATATATTCTGTGTATTTCCTAATAGTATAGGGATTGTCCCTGAACTTTCAATTTCTATAATATCATCGATAGGGAGCTCGTATTTCAAATCTTCAATGAAATTTTGATTTCCAACATAAAAAAATTCACCGTTTATTTTTCCTTTAATACCCCGTCCTTTAATCACTTCAAAATCATCAACGCTTTGAAAAGGTAGTTCCATTTTCTTTGCTTGCTTAACGATAGTTTTCCCAATCGGATGTTCTGAAAGAGCTTCTAAACTAGCTGCTATACTAATAACATCTGATTTAGAAGCACCATTATATGAAAAAATCTCAAATATCTTTAATTTACCTTCAGTGAGCGTACCAGTTTTGTCAAATGCGAATACTTCAATGTCTTGGATTTTTTCAATAAACTTATTCCCCTTAACTAGAATCCCTTCCGTTGCAAGTTTTGTCAATGATGCTATGTTTGCCAAAGGAGTCGATAATGTTAAAGCACAAGGACAAGACACAACCAGTAAAACTAATCCACGATAAAACCAATCATAGAAGTTTAAATTAAATAAGAGAGGTATAACCATCACAAAGATAGAGGAAAAAATGATGATTGGTGTGTAATATTTCGCAAATTTCTCAATAAACCTTTCATGCTCACTCTTATTTTGTTGTGCAATTTTAACACTTTCAGCGATCTGAGCTACAATTGTGTTTTTACTTTCACGAATGACTTCAATATCCACGAAACTATCAGAGTTCATGCTTGCAGCAAAAACCTCTTTCCCCTCATTTTTGAAAACAGGCATTGATTCCCCAGTAACTGCACTTTCATCAAAGTAAGAACCCCCCTTAACAACTATACCATCTAAAGGGACTTTCATCCCTGGTTTTATTCCGATAATATTCCCGTTTCTTATTTCCTTAGAAGGAACGTTCTCATAACCACTTTCAGTTTTTAGCAAGGCTTCATCTGGGGCTAACTCAAGTAATTCTTTAATCGCATTTCTTGATTTATCTGCGGTTAGTTCTTCCAATCTCTCTGCTATTGCATATAGAAGTATAGCAGTTGCCCCTTCCTGTCCATGTAGGATAAAAAAGGAGGCAACACCCGCAATTAACATCAATAGATTTGCTGTAATTCTCTTATTCTTAACATCTTCAATTGCTTCTTTCACTACCCCTGAACTAGATAGAAGTATTGAAACAATCGCTAAGATCTGATCAACTATATTCATTTCAAAGGCTACTTCTATAAAAATTGAAAATAATAGTATTATCCCTGCGGGTATTATGAAATACCAAAAGTGTTCTTCAAAAAAAGATTCTTCCTCAAACTCTTCATCTAATCCCTCACATACTGCACTCGAACATTCTATCATAGAAAGTATTTCTCACCTAATTATATGTTATATCTCCTCACATTAGAACTTAACATTTATGTGTTATAAAAGCAAAAATTAATGATTGATATCTATTAAGGAGATTTCAAAATTTTTTTTATTTTCTATAGATACTTTGTCAAAATTTATGTGGAGGTTGTTTAACGCAAGAAATTTAGCAATTTTTATTAATTTTCATTATTCCTCTTCCATTTTAAAACTAATAATATTACCACAGTTTAAAATTAAAGATGGATCTAAAGTCCTCTTAAGTAGACGCATTTCATCAAGCTCTTTATGACTGTACATTATTTTTAAGTACTCCTTTTTAATTTTCCCAATACCATGTTCTGCAGATATACTCCCACCATATTCTACTGCTTTTGTTGCGAATTTTTCGTAGATTTTTTCCCCTAATCGGAATTCTTCCATATTTTTTGGGAGAATATTGACATGTACATGATAATCTCCAATATGACCATAAATTACATAATCTAAATTTGCGTTTTGTAAGATGGAATGATAATATTTCATCATATTTCTGAAGTTTATTTGAGGAACACTCATATCAGTTCCTAATTTATGGAATTCCGGGAATTTTTGTTTGCGTTGAGCAATTATTGCATTTACATTTTCAGGTAATGCATGCCTAAACTGTTTAAAACGAGTATGATCCTGATCTTCATAACCTGACCACCCATTTGATAAATCTGCATTACAATTTTCTGCAATGCTGGATAGTTCACTAATAATTTTTTCTAATTTATCTTCCATATAAGGAAAATCAAAAAAAATTACTGATTGAGCATCTTTTGGTATTTGAGGTATTTTTAATGAATCGGGATCTCTCACTTGAATCTTTCTCAACAGATCTAGAGCTTGATTCGAAAAAAATTCTATGTAATCTGTAGAAATTAGTAAATTATTTCTTATCATATCAGCAAAATTTAAGGCGTCCTCTTCAGCTTTAAAGAACAATACATTGGAAATTAACTGATGCTTTTCAATAATCCATATATCAATTTGTGTAACAATTCCTAAAATCCCCTCACTTCCAATGAATAAATCAATTAAATCCATGCTTGGTTTAGAATAAATTCCTGCGGCATTTTTTACTGAAGTGTTGAAGATATAATTTGGAATCCTAAATTTTAGTTGAGTTCCATCTGTATGATTTATGATAAAATAACTATTATCTGAAGCAAAAAATTTACCACGTTGAATATCTAAAATTTCACCAGAGGATAATACAACTCTTAATCCCTTAATCCAGTCTCTGGTGGGCCCATACTTCAAAGTTCTAGCTCCTGATGCATTTGTTGCCACAGTTCCACCAATACTTGCTGACATCTCCGTTGGATCAACAGGATAATGAAACAATTTATTTTCTTTATTATATTTTTTCTTAACATCCGGAGTTAATTCCGTAATGTTTTCAAATTCCTTATTCATTAATTTATCATTTAATTCCTGTAAAGTAATTCCTGGTTCCACACGAATGAAATACATACCCTTATCTTCATCAAAACCTAACCCAATAATTTTATTCATCTTCTCAATAGATATTATTGAGCCTGATGAAGGAACACTTGCACCAACAATTCCAGTCCGTGCTGCACTTATATGAGTCTGAATTTTAGAATCCCGTACAAATTTCAATATTGATCCAATTTCTCCTTCAGATTTGGGAAAAAACAACCAATCAGCCTCCCCTTTTAATTTGCTCTCATCCATAAGGTAAATTGGAAAATCTTCTAAAATTCGTGTTTTCCCGTGAATAGAACGGATTTTATCAAAAGAGATCTCTTCGTTTATTTTTTCTGAGGTAATTATATGACTAATCACTGGTTTAATTCTCTTTAATGTGGTTAAAATCTGAAGATTCTATAGTAGAATAAATATATATTGAGAAAAAAGGTTTAAGGTTTTATTCACATTATGGGTGTAATTAGTGTTAAGATTCATTTAATAACATACACTAATTTTTCTCCTTCTTGTTCTTCAAGATTCAATTCTCTTCTAACAGCATTTCTAATCAAATATCCCCCAACATGAAGAATAGAATCTTTTAGTATAGAATCCTGATCCATAGAAGCATTACATGGATATGAATGGTGCGCTTTACTTATTTTTTCATTCAATGACGTACCTCCACTCTTACCATTCTTAAAATATTTAGATTTTAATTGTTGGCATACATAATAACTTGAACCGCAAGGAGCAGATTGTAAAACACATGTATCTTCTATCGATTCACCATCTTTACTCAATAATAACGAAACAATAGGTTCTCCTATTTTGAAATAATCTATAAATTCATAAATATAATTATGATCTTTTGTAAGATTGAAACCAACCTTATTATACTCATTATATTGCTTACTCAGAGCACAAAATGGTTTTGGAAAAGCTGCTTGAATGTTATTCCTTTCAAATTCTTTTAGCACTTGAGCTTGTAATCCTGCAGGTGCCCATTTTGGATTCTCAATGGGAACGATAACTGCTTTTACATTTTTATCTTTTAAATAATCAGGAAGCCCAGATAATAAATCTTGATGTATTCCTACAACTATCACAAAATCTACAGAAGGTAGATTTTTGGGAAGGTATTCCTCTGGTTCTTCTATGAAGTCGGGGATATTCTCACCAATTTTCTCATAGAAGTAGATGGTATTGGAAAAACTCTTTAAATGTTCACGACATTTATCACATTTTACATTTTGTTCTAATACTTCACATGCTTTACAAAACTCATCGTTGTTTATGAGATTTCCCACAAACTTCTGAGTTAACATCTCTGTCTCAGGAGACGTTCCGTAAAACACCCCTAATTTATAATTTTTGGCACTCATCATTAGACCGAAGTAAATCAATGCTTTTATCTGTATTTTTAATAATTTATAAAATTATTAAATCTAATTGTGAACATGTTCATGAAGAAAATCCGTATAACTAATCTTCATATATAGCCATAGTACTCCTGCTTTCTCTTACTTTCACTTTGATTTTTTTATCCTTATATATGTCTTTTAGTTTGTTATGGATATATTTTGCTAAAAGTTCACTCGTAGTTGCTGGTAGAGGAAGAAATAATACATCACTGCGGGGGAAAACGTATCTTTTATTAGAAGCAATAATTTCAATAGATTCCTTCTCATCTTGGATTTGTAAATCTGTTGATTCTGTTGGAATTAATATGTAGTGATTCATAGGTTCAACTATTGATGCTAATTTTTCCTTAAGTTCAAGAAAATCTACAACAAAATAATTTTCATCTAAATGGTGACTTATTTCAACAGAAACATAATAATTATGACCGTGAAGCCTTGAGCATTGTCTCGGTTCTTTTAAAAAGTGGCAAGCGCTAAATTTAATACTTGATGAGTTTAAAACAACTCTAAAACTCAAAAATTATCGACCTAGATTTTATTTTTTTCTATTATTATTTTTGATTAGTAAATTCTCTTCTCCATTTTTATATTTTGTGTATTAGATCAATAAATATGAAAGTGTTGTTGAGTACAGTAAATCAAATAATGTAAAAATTAAAAATTCAATAAAAAATAACCAATATTTTAAAAAAGATATGATTGCTACTTCTTATAACAAATTTGAGATGGTTAAATTATGGAAAACAAGAAATTAGCAATAACCGGAGCTAATGGATATTTAGGAAAACATACAATTAAAAGTGCTCTTAAAAAAGGATGGTTAGTTGTGGGTATTATACGTCGAGAGGAGGCAGCAAAAGAATTGGAATTACTCGGTGCAGAAACTGTGATAATTAAAGAATTCACAGTTGAGTCTTTAAAGAAAGCTCTGGTTGATTGCAAAGCTGTTTTACATTTCAGAGGAGTTGTTTGTGGTGCGAAGGATATATTTGAAAAAATTAACATTGAAGGAACGCGTCTTTTAGTTGAAGCTGCTTCTGAGACAAAAATATCACGAATTATTTTTCCTTCCGGTTTAGGAGTTGATAAATATGGGATGGAAGATTGGGCTAACAATGATTACTTCCGGTCAAAGAAGGCTGCTGAACAAATTATTAGACAAGAAAAAGTTCCTTATGTTATTTTTAGACCTTCATATATTTTGGGACCAGATGATGAACTTATTCCAGAGATTGTAAACCAAATCGTAGGTCAAACCGTTAGTGTTGTGGGAAGTGGGACAATTCCGATGCAACCCATTTTCATCAACGATGCTGTCGAAGCTTTTTTGACTGCTGCTGATGGATCAGGAGAAGATAATATGATTTATGATCTAGTTGGTCCTGAGGTTATAAATATGCTTGAATTAATTGAAAGAGTTTTCAAACATATGAAAACGTTGGGTTTTCATGTACCTCCACCACGAATTCAACATTTAAGTTATGAAGATGCCCCAAAAGTTCTCGAGATATGTAAGGAAATGGTTGATGTAATGAGATGTAATATTCTCTCAAATGGGAGTGTAACTGCTAAAAGTCTAAACTTTAGGTTAAACAGTTTGGATGAAGCCATAAGAGCAGCTGTTATAGTAAAAATGTTCCCCGTATCGAAAGAGAAAGTTGAAAGAGCAATTATCTTGTTATCGGGGGGAATTGACTCTGCTACTGCATTATATTGGGCTTATAATAAAGGATATAATCTAACTACTCTTTCATTCAATTATAAATACCGACCAGAAAAAGAGAAAAAAGCAGTGTTTAAACTTTCAGAAAATCTGGGAGTTAAAGTAATTGAAGTTCCTGTTGATTACGTAAAAGAAGCAATAGAATTACGTATTGAGGGAATGCTCGTACCTAGTGCAGTTAATGCTCCAGAAGGATTTATTCCTTCACGTAATCTTCTTTTCTACTCTATAGCAGCATATTTTGCAGAAATTTATGGTTGTAAATATATTATAGGTGGGCATATGGCTGCAGATCCTGCCAAATTCCCCGATGCTTCCCCAAATTTCTTTAAATCTTTAGAGAAATTAATCAATAAAGGGAAACATAGTAAAGATAGTTCCACTCTAAAAATATTACTGCCTTTAGTAAATATGAGTAAAGCTGATGTTCTAAAATTAGCTATAAAATTAAAAGTTCCGATAAATTGGACATGGAGCTGTTATAACGATGAAAACAAACCATGTGGCAGATGTGCTTCTTGTAATAAAAGAAAAGAAGCTTTTTTAAGCCTAAATTACTCCGATCCAGAATTTAATTTATAATACAAAATTATCAGAAGATTATATAGACTTTAGAAAATAATGAAGAAAATTTAATAAAAGCTAAATAAATATTATATACATATATTATTAACGAGTGATAGAGAATAGAATCCTATGATAGATGCACCCACAGCAAATTCAGAAGAAAATTTCGAAAATATTCACGTTGTATGCCCTACATGTAAAGCAACAAAAGATTTAAAAATACCCTCAAAAATTATTAATCAAGCTAAACAGTTAACTACGGTTTCAATACCCTCCGGAGCTGTATGTGAGCATGGGTTTCAGGCTTTTGTAGATAAGAATTTTGTCGTACGAGGTTACCAGAAAGTTGATTTTGAATTCTATAAAATGGAATTCTATGAAGGTGGGGGCGATAGTACAGAAGCTGAAACAGATGGTACTACTTCAACACTTTCTTCAAAACCACTTTTCCAAGAGATCATTAAACTTCTAAGAGGTTATGTGGATGATAAGGAAATCTTAGGAAGTGGTATTTTTACCACTGATGGGACCGTACTTTATTCTTCCCTTCCAAGTAATACCCTATTCTCCATTATTAAAGAATTTGAAGTTAGAAGTGAAAAAAAGCTCAGTAGCTTAAAAAAAATGTATTTAGAATTGGAAAATAACCAAAAGATATGTTCCAATTATATTGAAATTCAAGGGATTAGGTTTGCGTTAGTTTTATTTTTCTCTCAAATAGTAAAATTAGGAATGGGAAATTTATACCTTAATGATTTAGTAAAGAAAATTAAGAAATTAGAAGGTTAATCCTCAAATTTAACAGGTTTTAGTGCTTTTTCAGAACATTGTGTTGCACATCTTAAACATCCTTGACATTTCGCTATTTCTTTAAACTTAAATTTAATCCCTTCTACTTCTTGATTTTCTCTGTTTTTTACTATATCTTTATAAAAAAGGTTTTTCGGACAAAAATTTCCGCTTTCATCCAGGCATTTTTCACACATCGAACATTTTTCATGATCAATTTTGATACTAACTATTTGATCTTTAAATTCTATTGACGTAACTTCAACAGCATTACGTGGACAAACTTGAACACAGTTTAAGCATGCTTTACATTTGGAATAATCAATTAATCTAATGCTATTTTCAAAATATATTGCTTTAGCGTTACACGCACGTAAACATCGCTCACATCTTACACACAATTCCTGATTTATCTGTACAGGAACGAATTTTTCTTTGATTTTACCCAAAATCTACCCTATATTTAAATCTAGTAATAATTGATTATAGTCTAATCTGTATAAAAGTGAGAATCTTTTAAACTTCTTTTTTATGAACTATTACTGAGATGAATGTGTTGTACAACAAAAAAATAGATTTAGGATAAAAACGTTATATTCTTCTTTTATTTGGTTTGCTGTTTTGCTAAATATTCTTGCACTTTTTTACCATGTCTTTCAGCATATTGATTACTTGGATCAGCTCCACATGATCGACATTTAAAATCATATGCAGAATTAATTGTTTCACACTGAGAACATGAATAATGTTTCTTCATGTTATCCATCCACTTCTCATAACCCTTCTCAACAATTTGTTCATGAGCTTCCCATAACTCGAAGCGATGAGGTGCTAAGGATTGAAATTCTTTTAAATCATCGCAAGGATATTCATCACATTCCCCACAGAAATCAATTCCTTTTTCTTGAGCACATGGATAAAGTTTGCAGTTATCACAATAAGGAATGCGCTTATCAGACCTGCAACCATTACATCTCATTTCCTCTGGAGTTATTCCGGTTAGGTTAGCAAGGAATTTTAAACGTGCTGGATCCTCCTGTGAAGCAATAAAAACTGTGCATGCTGGGCAATAAAGACCACAAACCGCAGCATGTGTCTTGTTGTATTTCATGAAGAGAACTAATTTCTTTTGATTCTTTAATCTTTCTTTTTGATTTTATAACTAAAATAAATTGAAAACCTTAGATTTATTGCTCTAAAGAACTGAAAAAGTAGAAATAAAAAGTAGAAATTAAAATTTTTATTGAAAATATTGAGTATATTCTTTACCTGTACCAGGTAACTGTTGCTGTTGCTGGTATTCTTGTGCTTTCTGTGCCAACTCTAACATCTTAGCCTTAATTTCTTTACCTTGTTCTATTAGGGGGGCAGTATCTATTGTTAAATCATAAATCTTATTTAGGACTTCCAAAATACTAGCAGCACCCTCTGGAGTTGGGATTTCTAACACAGGTGTAAATAAAGCATAAGCTCCCAATTTGTTTGTTAAAGCTTCGTTTAGCACTGTCGCTTCCGGGCCTACTATGATTCCTTTCTCTACTTTAACAATCCCGAATTTTTCAAGAGCCTCAATCATTTCCTCCTCTGCCGCATAATAAACCGGGTAGTCTTCAATGATTCCTCTATGTGGGATACCTTGAAAAATCACAATTTCTTTTGCTCTAACATCCTCAGATAAAGCCCAATTGCATATTGTTTTTGCCAGATCGTTGTATGCACTCGGTATTTGAAAAGGTACCTCGCATATTCCAATAATTAAGTTATGTTGTGTGGAATAAAGTAATCTGAAAGGATGCTTTAATACACCAGCATAAAACACACTAATTGGAGGAAGATATTCGCTAGTAATAAATCCGATTTCTGTTGCATCTGGAAGTTGTTCAATAAGAGTATTTGCAACAATAGGACCGATAAGACCAATTCCTGCAAATCCAAGTATGAGTGTAGCACCTTCATTGATCTCAACTGAAAGATTATCTATTACAATTGAACTTCTTTTACCCTTCGCACAGATATATTCTTTCTTAACCAAAAGACTCACTTTTTAGAATTTTATAGATTTTATTTGTTGATTAATTTAAATATTAGGTTTCTACAATATTAATATTAATTCTATTTTTTAAAATATCTATTTATTTTCTATGAATTGTTAATTATTTTTTACAGAATTTTAGATTACTTTAAAAAAATTGAAGTTACAATGTATATTTTCCTTCAAACAATTTAGATTCCCATCTGCTTTACTATGGCATATATTTTCGCCTATTATGGATTTAAAGCAAAACAAATTGGACTTAAACTGGTCGGACTTGGATTTTTTGTTCTTATGGTTTCATATCATGGCTGGGCTCCTTGGCATTTTCAAGATGTTATGTACATTTATTTTATCTGGTATTTTCTATTTTTACTCTCTCTTACTCCAATTTTACTCGGATTTGTTCTGATGTCAGTTGAGGGGAGACATGATTAAACATATGGTTTGAATATTAACTCAAAAGAAATAAAATATAAGGAACTCTAAAGATTCTATAATAAAACTCACATCTAAATTTAAGCTACTATTAAATCTTATATGAAATTATACATTAAATAAAAATAAAAATAAAAATTATATCGTGAAAATCATGAAGGAAAAAGATTTGAATGAGGGTGACCAAGCTCCAGTATTTAAGTTAGATTCATACAATGCAGGTAAGATTGATTTAGCAGAATTGAGGGGACAAAAAATTGTTTTAATCTTCTCGAGATATTTTGGATGCCCAATCTGTCAAAGCGATCTCAAGAATTTTATGGAACACAAATCAGAAATTGAAGAAAAAGGTGTAAAAATATTATATATAACCCAATCAGGTGAAAAAATAGCTAAGGAATTCATTGAAAAGGAAAAAATTGATTTTGCGGTTATCCCAAGCTCTAAAGATGAATTATACGCAGAGTATGGCTTAGGATTAATGACAGCTGACTCTGTAAAACAAATTCCGCTTAAATTAAAAGATGTTCAGAAATACGGTCTTCAACATGGAGAATACGAAGGTTGGGAAAAACAAGGACCAGGGCAATTCGTTATTGATGAACAAGGAATTATAATCCATGCAAAAAAAGGCTGGCTTGATATTGACTGTTTAGTTGCTTCTTTATGAATCTCTTTACAAGGGTTATTGGAAACTTTTTTTTAACAATTGAGGATATTACCGGGATATCACTTAATTTCAAAAGAAGATTCATGTGTCTTTAGTATATATATGTGGATATTTCTCTGCTATTACAAGAGAAACACATGATAGACATGGAAAAAAATACTTAAAATTATTTGGAAGGATAAACATGTTGAACATGTTGAGTTCAAACTTACAGGAATCGGATCAAGTTCTTAAAAAAATCAATAACCCTTGTCAAATTAAATCTCCTCAATATTCTCATGATTGCCAAGATTGTGGATATAGACATAAAGGGATTTGCAATGTGTCTTTTGAGGATAATAATGGTAAATATAACATCGATAAATCAAAAAATCTTGAAGAGAAAATCGAAATAAAGAAAATTCCCGGATTAGAAGACTCAGAACCCGTGTTAAATCTTAAAAATTTGTTTTTTGAAATAAAGGTAACTAACGATAATGAAAAATTAGCAGAAATTTTCCCACAAAAGGCTAGATATGATAATTTCAAACTGCTTACCGACATTCAGAGGGTGTTACAAAAATGCAAACATCTAACCCCTAAAGATAGATTAAACTATTGTAATACTCAACGTTATTTCATGAAATTATATTTACGTGAAATTAATAAACCTGAGTAGCTTAATTTCTTCGTAAAAATTAATTGTTGTCGCAAATTTAATTATAAATAGTACTTTTTGACTTCAGTTATTACTAGATTGATTAAATCTTTAGCATTTCTTATCCCATAGAAGGTTACTTTATCCAGAAGGTTTTTAAATTTATCTTTTGGTATTTTTGATGTTCCTATGAAAAATCCTACAATTTTATGTCCTCTTTGAGCTAAATCAATCATGATTTTCTTTGATTTACTCCAATTATAAATACCAAAATCAGTAATAATAAAAATAAGGGATTTCCTCTCTGCTTTATAACACTGTTGAGCAATCTCTTTTGTTGGGAGAATTGTACCACCCCCCTGATATCTTAATAAAGTTTTTTCTGCTTTTTTATAATCTGAAGTCCATTGACAAATATCGGCTCGATTTGAGAAATTTATAATACTGAATTTAGCCCCCTTACCTGCAGCATAATGAAGGGCAGCAAACGCAGCTACTACTGCTATGTGGTATGGACCTCTCCCTCTTTCTGATCTTGATGTGTAATTCCATCGCATAGAACCGGAGGAATCTAAAACGATTAGTAAATCAGGGATTTGTTTTTCTATTAAATGACCAGGACCTACTTCGACTGCCCATTTTCTTGTAGTGAGATTAGGAATGATAACGGGGCTATTTAATAAAGTTTGAACTACATCTAACTCCTCTATTCTATCTCCTATACGCCAAACTTCAGGATAAACGGGTAATTGACCCCCAGGCTTTTCTTCAAATATCTTGATTTCAATCAGATTTTTCGCTAAACCTCTATACCACGTAGCTAAAGCACTTCCATCCGTTAAAATCCCTGCTTGAGTTGCCGGGCTACCAAATTCAGAGTATGGGATATTTTTAGCAAATTCTTCAGCTTTTTGTCTTAATTCATCTTCATTTCCTTCTTTTAATTTATCAGAATTTTTATTCTCTAAAGGATTATCCATTACTTCTAAGACATCCTTGGGAATCTCAATGTAATTTCCTCCGGGACCCTCTCGTTTTTCATTTCCACTGTCAATAACACCATTTTTCCCGAGTAAAGCAAAAGTATCATTTGTCAAATTTTTTAAATATCTTGCTACAGAACTGACTTTTTTCTCCCATGTTGATTCATCTTCAAAATCTTTGAGAATTACTTTTGCGATCCTCTCGGTCAACGTATCCATTTCCATTAATGAATCATCTTGCAAGAGATCAGTATCCCATAGCTTTTCATATGCTCGAAATAGAAATTTAGTAAAATTACTTATTGGCCCTTTGTCTTTAATGTGTTTATAAGTAGTTTTTACTTCCCATGTTATCAATTCTGGGTATTTATTATATAATTTTGTGTCAATTATTAAATCTGCAAAGACATTTACAATTATCGGTGCAAAGTTCTGATTTACGTGTTTCATTGCCGCATTTAACAATTTAGCGTGGATCAAACCATCGTAAGGAATAATTTCATAGTGCGAAACTTCATGTAGTGAGATAATATGAAAGTAATCAATATATTCTTGATCTTCTGTGAAAAGCGGAGTGTTAGCAAGATTCATTGTTATCTGCCATTTATCTTCTGGATCTATATAAAATCCCTCTAGATGAGAATAATCAAAAATATAATTTGGTTCACTTAAAGGAGGAAAATAAAATTCTTTAAGAGTTTGAGCCCAGGCAATTTTAGCTAAATCAATTAATTTCTTCTGTTTAAATGTTAATTCTTTAGTAACCTTACTTCTTCTCTTTTTTGAATAGACCATTCTTTTATCCTTTTATCATTCTTGCTTTTGAATATATTCTAATTTATCCATTATTGATCTTAATTTTAAGGCATCTGAGCCACCAGAGATTTGAATATTAACTAAAGATTCCTCTTCTATACCCGTGACATTAATTTCAATTAACAGATCTTCAGTACGTATTTGTTTAGTCTGCCTTTGAGCAAAAGCTTCCTTTAATGATTGATCTAAATTTAAGAATTCTGCAGCAATTTCTGCCCATACATCCTTCCAATAGGAATATTTGATTACATAATCGGTGACAGTTTGTTTATATAATTCAAGGTTACACCATCCTATTAAATCTCCTCTGTTCGGGAAATCTATTCTTTCTAGAAGATCATTTCTAATCTCTGCCAATATTTTTATGTCTCCTTTCTTTGCAGCATCTTTTATTTGCTGAGCAACGGGTGAGTAATTTTGATTATTAATAGAATTCACAAATGGAAGTAAATCAAATTTTACTATTAAATCATTATTCTCGAATTTTTTCATTTCTATTAAGTCGTTCTCTTTGGGAGCTCCTTCTCGAAACCTTTCAGTTATTTGATAGCACTTCTCACGATTTTTAAATCGTTTTTGAATCGATTTTAGGATGTTCTGGGTAAATTCGTACTTATTTCCAAAATATGGGGCTTTATCTAATTCTCTTTTTACATATGCTACACGATGTGAGATTATATATGGTGCAATGGTGTTAACAATGTTCACATCAATAACATTGATTCCCAGAAGCCATGCGAGAGCTTTTGAATATCTTAGTAGATCTTTTGCTACTCTGACGCTTAGTATCGTATCAATTTTATTACAAACATTCTGAGCAGTATTAAAATGACAACCAGTACATAACCCCGCACTTGGTTTTATATCTTCTGTATTACCTTTATCTAATCTTGCACATAAAGTAAATTCTCTAATTATTGCATGAATAAAATTATTGACTTCAGATGTAAAAGGGATCCTGTTAACATAATACCATATTTCCATTAGCTCATCAATGGTTAAAATCTTTGGAACTTGAATTAACTCGTCCCAACCCGAATATTTTTCATCTTTCCCTGATAAAATTAATTGTAAGTCATGACTCGCGGGCATTGAAATAGGAACTGAAATTCCAAATCTGTCTAAAAATGGTTGTGATAACTCAAAAGTTCCCACGTCGTTAGGATTTATTGTAGCAAAAAGAGAAAATTTACTAATTGTTATAATTGAGTCATAATATTTAACGGTACCCTCAGCAAGCAGGGATAATAAAATATCTTGAGCATAAGGTGTCAAACGATTTACTTCATCTATAATTTTCCAGAAGTTTGTTACAAATTGTCTCCAAACGACTTCTTCTTCACCATCTTTCATTAATTTCCCTAATTTTAAAGTACCGATGAGCTTTTCTTCGGTTAGTTGAGGATGTCCTCTAATGATTGAATTTTCTATTTCATTAAGTGAACTCGCTGTAAACATCCTTCCTAATAGTTTTACTAATGTGGTTTTACCTCCACCATGCCCTCCAATTAGGATCATGGCAGAATTAGGAACAATAGCATTTAAAACACATAGAGACAATATTTCTGGTAAACTTTTTGATTGTACTTTTTTACTTTTTTCTGCTAAAAATTTAATACTCAATTCTTTATGATGAACGAAGAGCTGATTCGCTTGGATTAAATTGATAATTTTCCAAACTTTTTTCCTAAGAATATCCTCTTCTCCTAAATTTGTCGACATATCGGGGTTTCTCTTCAGATTTTTCCTATTAAATAAAAATCAGTTTGATTATTTAATTCTATCTCAAAAAAATATGTTAAGCTACAAATTCATTGATTAATTTGAGCATATTTAAATATTAGAATTATAAATTCAAGAAAAACTAGAAATAACTATTTAATAAATTTTGAATATAGTATGTTATCAGATGAATTTTTGAAATCATTCTGTCAAAATAAAAATATATTCTATTATTCTAACGAAATCTAAGTAAACAGAGGAACTCTTACCAGAGATGAATGAAAAAGATCTAAATGGAAAAGGGAGACAATACATTAGGAGAATTAAAGAATTCTTTTTACCTAGAAGTTCTTTATTAAAAAAAAAAGACAGCGCTAATCTAGAATCTGAGAATTTAATTAACATAGAAAATTTGATAAATGAGGGAAAATTCGAGGAAGCACTTTCAATAATTAATGATTGTGAAGGGATGAATGATCTATCAGACTCCGATTTAACATCATGCACCCTCCTTAAAAGTTACATTTTTAATCGAACTGGAAAATTTAAAGAAGGTTTTAGAGTAGCTGAAAAAGTTTATAAAAAAAGTCAAGTACAAAACAAATTTCTACAATCATCTGATGCCCTTACAAACATGGCTCTGGCACGGTTATGGCTTGTAGATTACAACAAAGCTCACAATTTAATTACACAGAGCGAAGAATTGCTTCAAAAACTCTCTAAGATTTCAACCTCTGAGCTGAAACGAAGGGAGGCATCTATTGCTTATATTAAAGGATTGATCTATTGGTTTCAAGGTGATTTTAATAACGGATTGAGGTATGCTAAAGAGAGTTTAGAGTTAAACGAAACGGTGGGAAACAAAATTGGAATTGCTGAATCTCTTTATGGTATTGGACAGTGCTTGTCTGTTATGAAAGGTGATTTAGATCAAGCACTTATATATATAGAACAAAGCCGAAATCTTGCTAAAGAATTAAATTATCGACAGCTTTTATTGCTTAATACTATAAATCTTGGAGTTTTTTATACATTTAAAGGTGAATTTAGGAATAGCTTAACTGTCTATAACCAAGCTTTACCTATTGCTGAAGAACTTGATATTAAACAGTTAATTATATTAATTAAAAATAACCTTGGGTTGAATTTCAAAGATTTAGGCAAATGGGACGAAGCTATTAAAAATATGAAACAATCTATAAAATTAGCAAAAGAAGCAGGTTTCTATTGGTTATTAATCAATTCAATTGGTGGTCTGATAGAAATTCTCGTCTACAAAGGTGATATTAAACAAGCTCAGGTTCATTTAGAAGAAATGAAACAGTTTATCATAGATGACGACTCTAAAGTATTTAATTGGTATTATCAATATTGCGAAGCAATAATACTAAAAGCAAGTCCGCGGATTCATAATCGAGCCAAAGCGGAAGAAATACTGAAACGATTAGTTCAGAAAGAATTAACAAATGCTGAAATTACCATAAATTCTTTAATTAATCTTTGTGATTTATTACTCGAAGAACTCAAGTCCACCAATGATTTTGAGATTTTAAAAGAGCTCGAACCACTCATAGCTCAGCTTTTAAATATTGCTGAAAATTCGAATTCAAATTGGGTTTTGGCTGAGACTTACACATTACAAGCAAAACTTGCACTTCTAACATCAGATCCAAAAGATACTAGACGGTTACTAACAAAAGCTCAAGAAATAGCTGAAAGTGGGGGTATGCAATTATTAGCTGCTAAAATTTCAAGTGAACATGATAGTTTACTTAAAGAATTAAGTAAGTGGGAAGATTTAAAAGACAAGAATATTCCCTTAACTGAACGTATGGAATTGGCACACATAGATGATCAGATGAAAAGCTTGCTCTGGGATCGTGATTTAAGTTCTTTAGAATATACTGAGGAAGATCCAGTCATAATATTAATCTTAGCAGAAGGAGGTGTGTCAATTTTCTCTCATATATTTTCTAAGGATTGGTCTTATGAAGATGATCTTGTTGGAGGTTTTTTATCAGCAATGAATTCATTTAGTGGTGAACTATTCTCCGAGGGATTGGATCGTGCGAAATTTGGAAAGCATACAGTACTTATGAAACCATTTGCATCTTTTTTCGCATGTTATCTGTTTAAAGGTCAATCTTATCTTGCTAATAAAAAGTTAAGTAAATTCATTAAAAATATTGAAACTAATAAGAGGGTGAAGATAATTTTTGAGAGTTATTATAAAAATCATAAAACCATAAATTTAGAGGAAAATCCACCTTTGGAAGAATTATTTACTGAAGTTTTTATTCAGAAAATTCCCTAAATGATCTGGAAATTCAATATTAAAAATATCCTATGTGTCCAAGATTGTTCTTTTTATCATCTAACGCATACACAATTCCCATAGATAAAGGTTCTTCACTTTTGTCTTTAGTTGATTTTGCCACTTTCTTTAGTGTTTCAAGTTTTAGAATATATACTCTATTGCATTTCTTACATCTTACATGGATCTCTTTTGTCTTTTTTTTATCATCTTCATATTCTTCCTTCTTAAAAGGTTCCAATAATCCTGGATCATTATTATCGCAATTTTCCAAGAAGCATTGATCTAATGATATTTTTTCCATCCCCCGTCGTGCAAGTGCAATAAAAGCCTCAGGGGGAATTTCATTTCTTAATTCTTCAGAATCCGTCATACTTAGTTTATAATATCGATTAAATTAATTTTTATTGTTATTTATTATAAAATTAATTGATACATTTCTTATCATAATTATTCTTATTTAGTAGAATATCTAAAAAGAATAAGCTTAATTAGTAATTTTAATTATTTGAACTGAACTATGCCAAAGAAAGAAGAATTTTCAAAAGAAACAATTGATCACATTTCTAAATTAGCATTATTAGATTTATCTGAAGAAGAAAAAGAAAAACTTTCCAAACAATTAGGAGATATTCTCGATTATTTTAGAAAATTAGATGATCTTGATACTAGTAATGTTGTACCTACGACACATCCGATTGATGGTCTTTCCAATGTTTTCAGGGAAGATATTCCATGGAAATCTCTTTCAAATGAGGAAGCATTACAGAACACTAAATACAAAAAAGATGGTTTTTTTAAAGCACCAAGGATCTTAAAGGAATAGCTATTTTTTATATTCATCTGTTAATTTTCTTATTGCTTCAGCCATATCTCTCAGTGCTTGTCTCCTCTCTACTGGAGATAATGTATCAAAATCGTCACCAACATCTGTACCAATTGTAGAAGCCATTGCATGAAATTTTCTTTGAACTAATCCCATTACATATCGTTCATAATATTCTAATGCTTTAGATAATTTTGAGTCATCCTTTATTTTTTCCCAAAGTTCCAAGGTTTCCAATGATTTAATTCCAAGATCTATTCTAAACCAACTAATCGGGAAGAGTAATTCTCGTTCTACCCCCATTTCAATTATCATAAGATTCTCATCATCAATATAAATCTCTGGGATAATCTCTTCTTTAAATACGAGATTATCACTCATAATATACATGTTAGCAGCACCTCTACTTGTACATACAATACCTGTAGCAAACCCTTTAGCCATTCTTAGAGCTTCAGCATAATCCTCTAATTTTGTACCATTCAAATGGAGATTTACTCTTCTTACTCCTTGAAATTCTAAATTAATTTTGTGGGTTCCTTTCGCATCTGATAATATCTTGGGGAATAAATCCTCATCTCTAGTTTTCTTATGTGCTTCAAGTAATTTATTTATAATCTTGTAATCTAATTTCAAACCGGGAATGACAGTATTTTGATTAAGAAAGGCATCCACTTCAAAATCTAATAAGCCATAGAAAAGCTTTTTCTGATTCATTATATTATAGATACTATCGACAATAGTTTTGATTAAAGCGATTGGATCTTCTCGAACAGAGTCAAATTCTTTTGTTTCGAACGTATCAATTTCAGTTTCAAGCCCCTCTTCTTGATAAAACGCTCCCCAGCTCAATTCACTGAAAATTAAACCTTCTGAATATAGATTATGGTGGGCATCTATGCTTATTATGCTTTTAGAGCCTCCTATTTCGACACCTAATTTAGATCCTGATGCTAGAATGGCAGAGGGAGGATTAATAAATTCGATCGGCAATTTTCAACACTCTTTAAATTAGATATCCAAATGATTTTAATCAGTTTTTATTAAGGTTCTCAAATGATTATAGCAAGACCTTATATAAAAAATTAGTGGAAACGACAACAAAAAACTAAAAAGAAAGAATCTGTGTGAAGTATAAGATAAAATAAATGTTATGTATCCCTTAATAACCCTATTTCTGCTGAAAATCCGGGAATCATCCCTTCATAATCAACGATAGTTTTTTCTTTCAATTTTTTTAAAATCAATCTAACTCCTTCAAATTCATCCTGACAAAGGTTTTGTAGTTCTTTATAATTTAATTGACCGCCTTTCTCCTTTAATTTATCAATAATGAATTTTTCTTCTTGAGTTAATTCTGACATAATGTTACAGTCTTACTAATGATATATATAATTTTTTAAAAGTTATTTTTTGCCAGTACTCCCAAATCCACCTAATCCTCTTTCTGATCCCGGTAAATTTTCTGCTTCAATGAATTCATACTTTTCCATTTTTACTAAAATTATTTGACATATTCTTTCTCCTCTTTTCAAAATAACATTATTATTTGAAAGATTAATAACAATTGCCATCCATTCATTACGATATCCTGAATCAATTGTACCGGGGGAATTTACAATCGATAAACCCTCCCATAATGCCAAACCGCTTCTCGGAACAACCTTAAAATAATATCCTTCAGGTATTGCGGTAGCAAATCCTAAGGAACACCCTACTCTCTCTAAAGGTTTCAACGTATAAGAGTCCGATTCAACATCAAGCAATTCTCTTTTGTCTCCTTCAATGATAATCTTCCTAAATCCTTCGATTCGAGCATCCGCACCAGCATCACCAGGTTTAGACGGTTTTGGAATTTTTGTATTATTCCCTATTCTTTTTACGGGGATCTGTAATTTCTTAGCTTTCTTACTCATCATTTATCATTCATAAAAAGATTATGTTCATAAAAATACTTCCTATTAAAGAATAATTAAATTCGAATAGACAAAAAATCTTATATTATTATTCATTTAAACAAAGTGAAAAAGTATCCATTTGTGAAAAGTATGATAATTACTGATAGATATGATCCTAGAAGCGACAAAGAAGCATTGAAAGAGATTTTCCAAGACTTTATTGAAAATAAATCCTATTTTTTCTCTCACTGGCAAAAATTTGAAGAAGAGTTAAATAAACGAACATTAGATCTCCAATATAGAAATTCAATGGTTATAGCCAAAGAAGATGGAAAAATAGTAGGTTTTGGTACATATACTTTATTTAGAGATTATTTAGGAAATGATCGAGTTCTTATTCATCAAGTTCTCACAAAAAAAGAGGACTCTTTTAAAAAAGGAATTGAAGAAATGATCATTCGTGAAATTCAATTATACATTAAACGGACCTTAAAAATTGATAAAGCCTATTTTATTTGCCCAGATGAAGATGGAGCATTAAGATCTGTATTTTTAAAGGTTGGTATTAATAAGTCCAAGCATATCTGGTATGAACATGATATATAATTTCGTAGATCGAATATGATTTACTCCTACTATTCATTATATATCTAAAAACATCCATAGAAAATACAAAAAATATAAACTTATTATTCATAAATGAAATTGTGAAAATTTTGACAGCCGAAATTGAAGAACTTATTGAAAAGGCAAAAAGATTAGCTAATCAAGAGAATTTTAAAGATGCTTTAGAAATCCTTGAAAAATTATATAAGAATAATCCTATTTCTGAAGAGGTTAGAAATAGTCTTTTAAATACTCTATTTGCTTATGGAGGATACCTTAATGATGATTATACTTTACAATATAATGAAGCAAAAGATGTGTTTAAAAGAATTTTACAAATCGACCCTAAAAATTATCGCGCTCACTATAATCTTGGGATTACCAATTTTAATTTAGAGAATATAGATGAGGCGAAACAGTGTTATGAAGAAGCAATTAGAATTAAACCGGATTATAAATACTGTTTTTATAATATCGGATTAATTTATGAGAGAGAGGGAAATTTACAGGAAGCTTTAAAATTTTATGAGAAAACTTTAGAGATAGATCCTCAATTTCCTTACGCCTACAACGCGAGAAATGATATTCTCGCGGATTTAGATGGCTTAAAAAAAGGGGGCGATAATTTAAGTAAACAACAAAAATTAGAGCAATTGAAATCATTACTAGAGATGTCGAAACGTATAAAAATTGAGATGATTCAAACCCTATTGAACATAGACAAGGATAAATTGTTAGGCTTACTTATTGATTGGGGAAAGAATTACCAGTTTGAGATCGATGGTGATTTTTTAATCATAAATAGAGACGCTGTGCCACATTTAATACGCTCTCTTGAAGAGACGGATGTTTAATATTGCTAAAAGCTTAATGTACTCCCTTTTCTATTTCAAAATTAGTTTTTTGTTAATCTATTATGAATACTATAACATACTATAACTATAATAAGAAGAGCTATACCACCAATGATGTATTGCATAATTGCAGGGTCGTTAAATAATTCTGCAAGATCAAATTGAAACATAGAATTTTTTTTTGGAAGTTTTAAGGTCTTAATATATCCCTCTCTATTTAAAATTTAACTATTCTTTTTATAAGAGATTATTTTGAAGGAAAATCAAAAGGAAATAAAAGAAAAAAAAATTGAAAAATAAATTAATTTTATCTTTCTAATTGAAAGTTTACTTGGACTCTTACGCGATAGATAAGCTTGTCGACGTCTTCTTAAGTTAAGACTGGGAAACCCATTATTAAATCTTTTTAACCTTAACGTCAGATTCGATTATCTGAAGATTTCTAATTCCTCGTAAAGTTTTCTTAGCCTCCTCATAACAATTTTTGACTGCATCAGCCCAATTCTTGTCAGAGGTTCCAACTAACTGAATACTCTTATAAACCGGCATTTCAATCTCACTTTTTTTAAAATTTTTTTAGAAGTTTATATGATTTGTTTTGCAAGTTTATTTGTTGTAGGGTAGTATTTAAATATTTCTCAGAAAGGTCATAAACCTCATGAATATAATTGTATGATAAAAACAAAACAAGAAAGAAAACAAAAAAAAAATAAACAAAAAGTATTAAAAATATTTTCTTTAAATTAAATGCTTAGGCATCGAGATTTTCAAGTAAGGTTGCGATACCTTGGCCACCGCCGACACATGCGTTCGCAATACCATACTTAGCTTTCTTATCTTTCATGATACGAGCAAGTGTACCGGGAAGTCTTACCATCGTAGCACCTAAAGGATGACCAATTGCAGTAGAACCTCCCATAACATTAACTTTTTCCTCAGGAATATTAAATGCTTTCATACAGTTTAGCGCTACGATACAGAACGCCTCGTTAATCTCCCAATAATCAATGTCATCAGCAGTTAAGCCAGCATATTCTAAAGCTTTTTCAGATGCAGGAACAGGACCCCTACCCATAACTGTAGGATCTACTCCGGCAAAACCAATTGAAACGACCCTAGCCATCGGTTCAAGACCTCTCTTTTTTGCTTCCCCTGCCTCCATTAATAAACAAGCAGTAGCACCAGCATTTAAAGGAGAGGAATTCCCTGCGGTAATAACTCCTTCTTTAGTGCCCTCTCGCTTCTCATAACCTTCTTTTCCTCCATTCTTTTCTAAATAGAACGGCCTTGATAATCTACGTAATCCCCCTAAACCCTCTAAAGTAGATTTTCTCGCTGCCATATCCCTATCAATCATCATCTTTTCTTCAACATTCCCCTCAACATGACCCTCAATAGGAATAATTTCTCCTTTGAACCATCCCTCTTCTGTATATTTAACAGTTAAATTATGAGCTCGCGCCCCAATTTTGTCCATATCTTCTTTTGTGAAGTTGGGTATTTCTTGCTCATAAAGTTTTTGTGCTGTTTGAAGCATATTGCTTGTTACCATGAAATCTTGCCTTGGACGATACCATTCGCTCTTTTTATCAATCATTTTCAAGTTTGGAGTGATGTGTGTATTCTGCATGCTAACACGTGTCATATGCTCTAACCCCGTTGATAATACACATTTGCTAAATCCGGTCATGATTTCCATGATACCCATATGCATACCTGCTCCTGCGCTCCCACATTGTTTGTCGAGAAACACCGAGGAAGCTCTAAAAGGAAAGTCTGCTAAAAATGTGGAGTTTCTACCTCCATAACTCCAATTCTCGCCAACTCCCATAGCTGAACCAACAGTAATTTCATCGACATCCTCTTTAGTAATGCCTTTATCTGCTAGTTTCTCATCAAAAAATTTCATCAATAGTGTTGCGAGAAGTTCATCTCCACGAATTTCACCAAAAACGTCACGCTCAGGTTGACTTGGTCTGGATCGCGAAAATCCTGTTCTTGCATAATCAATCATCCATACTTCTTTTAATTCCAATTTTATCCCTCTTAAATTTAAGATATTTTTTATCTTTGTTTTATACTTTAATTTTTGATAATATTTGTTGGAAGTTAAAAAAAATATTAAACTTTTTGATAATGAAAAGGATTTTTTTAATACTTGATTTTTTTCTTTTCGAAAATTACGTGATGAATATTAAGATAGTATTAGAATTGTTTTTATTTATAGGAATTTTAGTTAAAATATGCCTAAACCAAACGTAGAGAGTAATGAACCAACTATTATATCAATAATAGCAGGAAGCAGTTCAGATAAAGAAGTGTACAAGAAAACTGAAAAAATTTTAAATGAAAATGGTATCAAATACGATCTTCAAATATTATCGGCTCATCGAAATCCAAAAGAATTAGATGATTATATACGAAGTTGCGATTCTTTAATTTATATTGCTGTTGCAGGGCTTTCTGCTGCTTTACCAGGTATTATTGCCTCAAAAACAGATAAACCAGTTATTGGTGTTCCTGTAAGTACTAAACTAGGTGGTTTAGATGCACTATTATCGATTGCACAAATGCCTCCAGGAGTTCCTGTTGCTAGTGTTGGGATAGATAGAGGAGAAAATGCGGCGCATTTGGCTATTAGAATACTGAATTTATTGAAATAAAACTTAACTTAGGGATAATGATGAGCGAGAATCTGATTGAAGAAGGCAAAAAAAATGCCGCAATCAAAGCAGTTGAAGAACATGTTAAAAAAGGAATGGTTTTAGGAATCGGAAGTGGATCTACAGTAGTTTATGCTGTAGAAAAAATAGCTGAACTAAATAGAAACGGTAATCTAAAATTAAAGTGTATTCCTACTTCTTTTCAATCTTATCAGTTAATTGTTGAGAATGGGTTAACATTAGTGTCGCTAGATCAATATCCAGAAATAGATCTTGATATAGATGGGGCAGATGAAATTGATAAAAATTTAAATTTGATTAAGGGTGGTGGAGGTTGTTTAGTTCAAGAGAAGATTATCGCTTCCAATTCTAAAAAGCTTGTTATTGTCGCAGATTTTAGGAAAATTTCAGAAAATTTAGGTGAAAATTGGAAAAAAGGGATTCCAATTGAAGTTATTCCTATTTCATATGTCCCAATAATGAAAAAATTGGAAAAATTAAGAGGAAGTCCGGTGCTACGAATGGCTCAGGCAAAAGCAGGACCATTAATCTCTGATAATGGTAATTTCATTATTGACGTAAATTTTGGTGAAATATTGGATCCGGGAGAATTAAACTTGAATATCTTAACGATTCCTGGAGTTGTTGACACAGGATTATTTATTGATATGGCCTCAGAAGCATATATTGGGTTAAAGGATGGAAAAGTAAAAATACTTACAAAAAAATGAGGCTTTAGATAGTAAGGATAAATCACTCTATTCTTCTTTATTAAACATTAGAGATTCCCCGCAACTGGGACAGAATTTCTTTGGCGTTTTTACTAAAAATCCACAGAAAGGACAATAAATTGACGGTCCTAATGGATCTAGTGGCTCAGGTGTTAAATATTCTTCCTCGCTTTCATAATAGGGTTGGTAATCATAATCATAAGATTCTGGTTGAGCAAAAGTGATTCTGGATATTCTTTTCCTTCTTGAAAAATAAAGCGACATACTCACAATAGCAAGGATAGCTACAATTCCGATTATTATAAAAACAATATAAGATAAATCAACTGGATTCCCAATTATATCCAAAATAATTATAAAATCAACCCATCCTCCTTCACTATCGTAAACAGTAATGTATATAACCCCTAAATATCCCCGGTTAGTTGAAAAATCAAAACCTGGGGCGGTTGATACTGTTTTAGTTCCTTCTAAAGTACTATATTCAAGGGAATTTGGTATTACGAACAATCCCTCGTATCCTTCCGAAATAGATTGATAAGTTAGTTCAGCAACCGGATTTGTTCTTGGTAATATGAAAATAAGAAATCCATCATCTGTAACTGAAGCCATGAACATGTTGATAAACACTCTCATATTGGATTTACTATCTTCATAGAATACTGAATCTTGTACATCAATAAAAAAGTCAAAAACTGAACCTTGATTTGCGTTATATACTAAAGAGCCATCATCTGTTTCAGTTTCATCAAAGGTGATCTCTACATTCCCCCTGAAATTAAAGGATGAACTCGTTTTTAATATTTCTGGAGGATTGTTTCTTATTTGAAATGATTGTCTTGGTGAATTTGGATTTGTATAATTCTCATTTGAAGGGATGACATAAAATATAGCATAACCCGAGGGATCGCTGGGTTGAGGATCATATTTAAACTCATAGTTGTTTGAGTTATCATGACTAAAGGATAACGTCTTGTTTACAGATTTTTCCAAATTAAAGAAAGAGTAGGAATAGATCGAAAGAAATCCGTTAACACTACTATTAGTTGGTTTATCAATGTTAGCAATTAAGTTGATATCCTCACTGGCAGCTCTTGTAATGGATGTTTCGCTTGCTGATAAGTTATTAATTATTGGGACTTTAGAATTGTCATAATACAGTAATTTTGAGGATTTAATATATGAATCGGATCCAATTGTTAAATTAACGGTGAAGGAATATGGAATATAACTAGGTGTTGGTAAAGTATAGTTATAATTAAAATAAATTCCATTATTCGAGAGTGTATCATTGATTTTAATTTCTTCTGTAGAAGTTTCATTTTCAACTGTGATATTTAAACTGTCATAACTAGTTATTGGAGTTTCAGAGACTTGATCTTTGATAAAAATTGAGAGATTGATTAGAGAATTTGAAGTACGTTCAGAACCTAGGTATATATTTATTGATACATCTTCCTTAGGTAAGAGAAATTCTATACTATTTTTTAACAAGTTAACATGATCTTGAGAATAACTTTGAGATGTATATCCATTATAAGCCCAATGGAAATCTCCAAATGCTAGAAAGTTTCCCTTTCCATCTTGAGTGCCATTATACATAGCAACGACAGTTTTCCCATCTTTAGCTGCAATTGATTCTGAATTATTTGAAACAGTGAAACTATTCCCGTAAAGCCATTGAAATTTACTTACATTATTGAAAATTGATAGATTATTAAAGTCTGTAATGCCTTGAGAAGTTATTGTTGTACTTATTCCCTGCCAATTATCATTCATTATATTCTCTTCATTAATTTGGATGCCAACTTCTAACTGCATAAATAAATGATTGATATTATCAATCACCATATCTTGATATCTGGTTCCAAAGAATAACAAATTTCCTCCGCTATTAAAATAATTTTTTAGATTATTCAATTCTAGTGGGCTATATGGTAATATAGGTGTTTGTAATAAAACTAGATCATATTGTGCCAACCTTTCTTCTGTTAATATCGAATTGTCTGTATCTTTATCATAATCTGGAGTCCAATATTCCATCTCATAATCGATTGATATATTCAAATCATAGATATCGCTCATCGCATCATAGAAACCTAGTTGGTTAAAAGAGATTTCTGGAAACCAATCATTTAAACCATGATAAGAATCCATTAGTATATGATATTCTGGTAAGGCAATGTCTAAATGAATATCAACTATATCATATATTAGCCCTCCAATTGTTAAGTTAAGTTGAATATCTCGTGTCCCAGGGATGGCATTTTTATCTACTTCGATATCCAATTCTATAAAACCAATGCCTGATTCCAAAAATGTTATATTTGTTTTATCTACTTTAAGAGTTATTCCTAAAGGGTTATTTGGTATCCCTATATCATATGTATTAGCTCTACCAGAAATTACTGTTAAGTTAAATTTTTGACGATCTCCTGGAAAACGTATTAAATCATAAGGTTTTACAGGCAAAGTATCAGGAAAAATTTTGGCGGTATCATTATAATCTGACGAAATACTGCTTAAAAAATTCAAAGAAGCAGAAACATTGATTAATCCTGCCCCAGATTTAACAACATCATCCTCACTTAGTAATTTTTTTGATCCCTCCAGTAATGCAATCCTAGCGGTTTCGGGGGTTATATTTGGATAAGCTTCTTTAAGAATTGCTAAAGCTCCGGATACTATTGGGGCTGCCATGCTTGTTCCACTTAGAGGGATATAATCGGCATCACCAGTGAAATCAAAAACATTTCCAGTTAAGCGCTCTTCTTTCGAAATAGATGAATCTTTTGCTTCTGCTGAAATGATATCTACTCCGGGAGCAATTACATCAGGATATCCTAAATACCTAAATGCTGGCCCCCAACTACTAAATGAGGCTAAATCATCATTACTATCACTTGCTCCCACAGATATCACATCAATCCCTGACGCAGGAGTTGAGCCTGTGAAATAATCTGGTCCCTCATTTCCTGCTGATGCTACAAAAATAACACCATATGTATCTTTTGCACTTGATATAGCATTAGTTATTAAATCACTTATATATGGATATCCTCCACCGAAACTCATCGATACTATATCCGCCCCAGCTTGAGCGCTCCATTCGATAGCACTTATAATATCACCTTCTTCCAACCCACTTGCGTTTCCCGCCCTTGCGTTAATTAAAGAAACTCCAGGAGCGATTCCTCGATATTTCCCATCAGAACCTGTCCCATCTCCTCCAACAATTCCTGCTACATGTGTTCCATGCCCTACGTCATCATTATAATTCGAAGCATTTTCATCAGTAACGAAATTTCGATTCTCTATAATATTTAAAGCAGGATGGTCATAAATCCCTGTGTCAATTACAGCAACTTTTACCCCTGATCCATCATAAGGTAAATTTTCTGCACCAACTGCCGTTACCCACCAATTTGAATAAGTATCTATATTCAAGGTGCTAAGTTGGAGTGAATCATCAATAATATAAGGGCTTTCGAAAACTTCTGATTTGTAAATTTTTTTAATTTCTTGAATTCCTTCTAAAAGATCTTGTTTTATTAATAGTTCGACAGGAGATACAGTAATATAGGTCCCAGAAATAAGATCATAATTACTGATAAGTTTATAATCTTCAAACACTGAGGTTATTATCTCAATTCTTTTTGCTTGATTTACATCTTCTTCAAACAGAAGGATTACTTTCATATAATTTTGATCACTATAGGAAGATTTTTCAAGATTAAGTAAAGATTTTTTAAGATTATCATCAAAAACAGATTTTAAGTTATCCGATAACGAATCTGATCCAGGGAGACTAAAATCTAGTTCATTAGGAAGAGTTAAATCTGAATAATCAACTTTATTAATATTTGATTGATCCACTCCCAATCCTAAAAGTGGAAGCAACTGAAAAGACATAAAAATTGCTAAAATAATAAAAATTAAGATATTCTTGCTAGATTTTCTCATAGATAACACAAGATAAAGTAGGTATTTAATCTTTCTTTTAATAACCTAAAAAAGTCTTATATTAAAAAAGTATAGATTCTACAAAACTAGAATCATTATTCTATGGTTTATAAGTAAAATTAGGAATTATTCATTAATCCGGGAGCTAGTATTTGCTGAGCATGAATAGTTTATCGATGGATAAAACATGGAAAATAATCGAAATGGTTTAAACCAGGTAAACAAGATAATAAAGATGGGGGATCTAAAATTCCTAGATTATCCCCCCGTAGAATGCCAACAACTCATCTATCCGTTATATTTGACGAAATAGGGTATAGAATAAATAAATTATTGAGTGGAAAACCCATTTCAGAATTTTTAGGTAAAAGAAACTAAGAATTTGTTTAATGTTATAACAAAACAATTAAAAATATAAAGAATATAATCCAATAACCACCAAAATTTATTGTAATGTGTTTTTTATGAAACGATATACTTTTAAAGTACTTTTATTAGGCGCCCCATCAGTAGGAAAAACTAGCATCTTTTATAGATATATAAAAAATCAGTTCCTACAAGATTACATTACAACTATAGGGATTAATTATTTAGCTAAAGAAATAATTTTAGAAGGGAAGAAGATTGCTAAACTTGTAATATCGGATATAGCGGGGCATGAAAAGTTTAAAGTTCTACGTAAAGAATTTTATGCGGGTGCTAATGGTGCCCTATTAATTTTTGATCTCACTCAGCTTAAAACATATGAAGCCCTTGAAGATTGGATTTCAGAAATGTTTGAAATATTACAAGATAACATCCCTTTTATCATTATAGGAAATAAAGTTGATTTAGTGGAAGAATTTGCCCGTTCGATTGACCAAAATATTGTGAGAAGTTATGCAGAAAAGAAAGATAGTACTTATCTAGAAACTTCAGCTAAAACTGGCGAAAATATAGAAGATGTCTTCAAAGAATTGGCACAACGTATGATTAAGCGTATTTCCTAATAATAATACACTTGAAGGGGGAAGGCTTGTTTATGCTCAAAATTTTTATAGAACTATAATTTAAGTAAATTTGTTTAAAAATATCAATAAGAGATGAAAAAAATATGGATCAAAAATTTATAAGAGCCGCCGAAATTTTGACCAAAGCAAGACCAGGTACTAAAATGCCGGAAGAATTAGTAGGAATAATAAAGATTGCTGTAGGGGACGATAATGCTGAATTTTTAGAAGCATTCGCAGAGAAAACCTCATTCACTATGGAGGAATTGAAGGAGAGTCTAATAAGTAAAGGAATTAAATTAACAGAAGACGAAATCCTTGCTAAGGTTGATTTCCTCGCAAAGAATGGTGTTATGATGGATCAACCTACAGGCCAAGGTGTAACGATTTACCGTACACTCGGTATTGCTAGAATATTTGATTATATTTTTATGAGAGATATTGATGTAGAGGATGATGATATTAAAGAGCTGGCTAAATTACAACATGATTGGCTCGAGAGAAGAAGAGCACGTGTTCAAAATAAATATGATGCATATGAATCCACAATTGAAAAAGTGATGCCGATTGATAGAACTATAATTAGTAGCTATTCGAATCAGAATACTGGTGATGAAATTGAAATAAAAGTTGATGAGACAATAGAGACACCTCAAGAGATGATTTTACCGAGTCAAACAGTTCAAGAAATTATTGAAAAGAATGATGATATAGCAGTTGGTAATTGCTATTGTCGAAACCATACAAAAGTTCTTGGAGTGCCATGTGAACAAACAAATCTCAAAGAAACTTGCTTTACTTTTGGTAAGAGTGCACGACATACAGCAAAACATGGTTTTTCGAGACTAATATCCAAGGATGAAGCATTAGACATATTTGCGAAAATCCGTGATGATGGGTTAGTACATAAAGTTATGCATTTACGCGCAAA
Organism: Promethearchaeota archaeon; assembly: GCA_019894875.1. The sequence continues at coordinate 34,282 of JAGXNR010000012.1, forward strand.
TCCAGAACTCCGTGAAGATGCAATATGTAACTGCTGTACCGATTGTTGTCCTCAGAGTAGAGGATTTATGATAGGACCAACTGCGAACTATACAAATTATTTAGCACAGATTAATCAGGAATTATGTAGTGGCTGTGGTACATGCGTCGAAAAATGTCATGAATTGATAATAGAACTCAATGAAGAAGGGATCGCAGAAAGGGATGAAGAAATGTGCATAGGATGTGGTGTTTGTGCATATTTCTGCCCTGAAAATGCCATTTCTATGATTAAAACACCATTAAGAATTGTTCGAATGATGCCTCCTCGTCAAAATTAAGAAGACGTTTTCAAGTATTACGAAAAAAATTGCAAATCTCTCATATAATAACTAATGATCCACTGAAGCAAATCCATTTTTTTATTTGGTGTCCACGCAGTCCAAGAATCAGAAGGAATAAAACCATGGTCAATCATTAAATCTGGAAATGGCCCAATATCATTCCCATTCCATTTAATATTTGCAGTGATTATTGTTCTCCCATTAGGATCTTCAGTCTTAGGAATTTTTAGTGTCATTGGGATTTCTTTAAACGTTTTTGGCTTAATGTCAATTGCTTCTTTTTTATATTCAGATTCCCAATTTTCCGGTAGATTTAATTCAATTTCCACTGTAGATTCTTTTTCAAGAAAATTTCTTACGACTATTTTTGTTTTACATTCTTCACCTGGTCTGGAAATAATTCTAATTGGTTTAAAGCTTATCCAATTTGGATCAAACCCTATATTGGGGTCGTCTTGAGCCACAAGATCAGCTATAAGTGACTTATATTTTGAGACGTGGTCTCTATAACTTTGTAGCATTTGTTGATTTACTTTAAAAAAACCCATATGGCTTGATGCAAGATACTCCGGATTACACTTTAACAATATATCAGCACATTTGACGGACCCAACGTTATCACCTAATTGGCAGAAATTAATACAATTATTATTTGTTTCAGGTATATTTAGTAAATAGGGTTGCATACTATCTCCAACGAAAAATACGCTTTTTCCATCAATGTTTGTAAATAAACCCATGTGATATTCCGTTTGACCCGGGAAGTGGAAAATTTGGAATTTATAATCATCCCAAGTAAAAGTTTCGCCATCTTTTAGCACTCTATCCACTTTAATCGGTGTATCTATTAGACAACCAATTCTGTAATGAGTTGGATTCTCCATAACATCGACTAAATTTTCCAGAGCATACACCGGGATATTATATTTTTGCTGTAAAAGGGGAATCCCCCCAATATGATCATCGTGGTAGTGTGTCGGAATTACAAAATCAATCGTTTTTACATCATTTTCTTTTAGAATTTTTTCAATTTGCTCATAATTGTACGAAAAGAATACACCATCTCCCGGAAAGTCAAGAAGAATACAATTTTGGTGATTTCCCAATAGGATGAATGTAGTCCCAAAACCTCGTCGGATCACATGAGGAAATAAACTCTTATCTTCATTCTTTTCAAGTTGTTCCACGACATCCATCGCATTATTCATAGCCATTGGTATAATCTTGTCATGACGAAATGCTGAGGTTACACGACTAAACTTCTCTTTCAAAATTTCAATATCTTTAATTGGCTCCTTTATTATCTCTCCATGAGAGGGTAATAGAACAGCTGGATTATGTTTAAGTAGTTCCTCAAAAGATTTTACTGTAAATCCTATGCCCATACTTCCCCCATCATCTGTATAACTGTATTCTAAATCATAATAATTAATGATTTTCCCACCAGAATGAATCAAATCTCCTGTGAATGCTAATATTCCCGTTCCATGCTCTAGTAAATAGGTAACACTTCTTGCAGTATGACCTCGAGTTTCGATAATTTTGAATTTGTATGAACCCCAAACAAAATCTTCTTTGTCTTTAAAAGTTCGATTTAAGGGGATATTATATGTAGAAACGAAAAAAGTCGGTTTCAAAGAATAGATATCATAATAAGATTTTATTTTCCAAAACTCTTCTGCTTCTTCGAACAACTTTCTTTCTCTCCTTGGAGCTGCGATCTTTATTCCTTGTTGTAAGGCGATGCTATCTCCGAAGCACTGATCTCGATGATAATGAGTATGAAATATATACTCGACTTTATTTATTCCTATTTCTGAAAGGAAATTTAGGACCTTTCCTGACCCAAAATCAATCAGGATTGCCTTATTTCCGTCTCTTATCACGTAAACATTTACATAATCCTCAAATAAAAAGATATTCTCAAATAACTGAATTAGTCCCATTGAATTTATTCCTCAAAAATTTTTCAAGGTATATATGGTATGTGTTTTGATATGTTTTATTATTAACTATTAGGATTTACTATGCTATGTACATACCAAAGGCTTTTAAGGAAACATCTCTTTCTTTTGTGTAATTCATTAACAGCAAATTGTAATATCATACCCCTATTAGGTTATAGGCCGATTCGATATTAAATAAAATTTTACATGGATTCGCTTTACTAATGTAGAGTATCAACTTATCCAACAACCCTCTCAGTCAGATCTAGGAGTCTCTTTAGTTAAATGGCTTATCTTAATTAGAATATCCTTAGCATCATTCTTGTCATCACAACCATTGTAGATTAAAGATCCTTCCAGCAAATTTCAGTCAAAAGTAGAAAATTATTGGAGATTCATTAAGTATCTTCAACTAGATTAACGAAAACACAGAATTAGCAATGGACCCAGCGGGAATTGAACCCGCGGCCTTTTCCATGCCAAGGAAACGATCTTCCACTAATCCATGGGCCCATTTTTACTATATTAAATTAAAACATTCCCAAATAATTAAATTTTTTTGTTTTGGGGATTAGAAACACATGTTTTCTAAAAAATAAGGGAAAAAAAAGATTTCGATAATCTATTTGTCTAATCTGGCATTGATATTTGGATTCCTGTAATCGTGTGAATGTATTCGATCAGCTCTTTTACAATTAATGGATGTTGCCATACTTTCTGCCCTCAAAGCCTTGTATGAGAGCATTTACACTTCGCATGACCCTATAATAATCTAAATGCGTGCTTTCTAAAAGCCCCTGTGATCGATATGCATCCAGATACAGTTCTGCGATCATTTCCCAATCGACGGAGGAAAAGCGGGGTTCTAATTCCAAAGCGAGATGTTTGAAAGCAATATAATTTAAAATTTAGTAAAAACGATTTAGAAAAAATTTAGTGTTTTTTGGTAAAAATTAATCGAATTTTAAAAAACCCACCACATTACATTTAGGACATGGTGTTTTAAGCAATAATCGAAGTTTTTCGTCTTTAGCGGGTGAATTGGGGAAATGAATCCATTCCAATCTTAATTTATTGCATTTTGAACAGCGAAAAGTTCCTGACTTATGCTCAATTAAATTTCGAACGACATTGTAACTAATTGTGGTTTTATTGATTTTCGTATTGATCTCCTCTTTAGCATTCCGGTCTTGGTTATATAACTCCTCAGCATGCTGTGTTGTTGAGTCGAAACCCTTATCCCAAACTTCTTCTGCACATGAGTCACAGAAATCCCCATATGAATAGGATTTGACGAATATTCCACATTTAGCACATTTTTTGTTATTATTACTACTAGCTCGATTACTACTACTTTTGCTACTCTTCTTCTTAGCCATTAACCACTTCCCTCCTAATTTACTTCTAAGCAGGTGTCAGTTTATGAGCCAACAACACTTGTTCGGGTAATCGTGACCTAATTGAAATTTTTTTTTAAAAATCAGTTAGGTTTTCTTTTAATACATTATGCAAACATAGTAAAACAATGTAGAAATACTTTGATTCAATAATATTTTTCCACACCAAGGAAACAATCTTCCACTAATCCATAGCGTCTGATTTCAATGAAAATTCCAAGCAAAAATGTTTTTCAGAGTTCAGGTTCGTTAACTCCAAATGGCAAGGTCTCATCAAGATAGGATAGGATTATTCCTAATTCCGGTTCTTTAAGCTCAAAATTAATAAGGTCAATAACACTTTTCACAGTAAGTATATCATCTAAATATGAAATCCTTAAATCATTGATACCCGCATCAAGGACAAGAATTTTATCTTTTCCTTTAGCGTTATCCCAAGGATACCAATAAGGTAATCCGTTTTCGTTTGGATTTCCCGTTCTTGTAAAATTGGCAAGATATTTCATGCACAAATCCGTTAATCTTTCCCGACCAAGTCGATTACGCTTAGTGTGGGTTTTTCCAATCAGCAAAAATATTGAACTATTACCCATCCCTAAAAAGAAAGGAATTTCTGCAGCATGATGAGCGCCTAAGTTTCTACCCATCTCTTTAGGCAGAACACACATACCATCTTTATCGGGACTTCCCCAATCAAACCGGTAAGCATAAATAGGTATATTAGTCTTTGAAAACATCTTAGATACCAAGGAATCCAGACCACTCACGCGCCATAGTAGGGATCTATAACTCCAAACTAAATCATATCTTCTAGTATTCTTGGGAGGATCTTTTCTAAAATTGCCAAAAAGCTTCAATTCATCTTTCGTGCAACCGATAATTATTGGTACCTTATTTGCCCAATCTCCAGATGAAAATATCTCATATCCCTCTTTTGGTATTACTATACCGTCAGTGAAGATAGTGCGCCATTCAGCCATTCCAAAATCCATTTTGGGTATATATTTCGAAATTTTAAATGCAGATTTTGAACGAAGAAACTCATTAACCTCTTTTTCCGACAATTTATCTATGACTTTTCTTGCCTCTACTTGATTCTTAGCTTTATGATCCTCAATGAGAAGATTGATAAGAAGATCGGTACTTTGAGATTCTGCCATGTTAGTACTAGAAATGTGAGATAATCCGCTTTCAGCTATAGCATGATGGAAGAGTCCTTTTGCGAGTGGAGAAATAAGGAGTGAGAGAACATTAAATGCACCACCAGATTCCCCTGCGATTGTAACATTTTTAGGATCCCCTCCAAATGCTTCTATATTATCTCGTACCCATTCTAAGGCTTTTATCAGATCAAGAGTGCCAAAATTTCCACTTTTATCTTCAGGAGAACCATTATTTGTCACTGCGGGATGTATAAACCAACCCATAGGTCCAAGACGGTAATTAACCGAGATATACAATAAATTAGATTTCTCAACGACCGCATTGCCATAATAGCCAACCTCCGCAGATGACCCAATTGAATTTCCTCCCCCATGGATATAGAAATAAACTGGTAACTTGTTCTCAGGGGTTTTAGGACGCCAAATATTAAGATAAAGGCAATCTTCTGAGCCAATTGGGCCTATAAAAGGCGCAACTTGAGCTGCAGAATTACCAAACTTTCTTGTTTTACGAGTCCCGATCCATGGGGTAGAATTAAGTGGTGCTTTCCAACGATGAGGACCAATTGGAGGATCTGCATAGGGAATCCCCTTCCAACACCAAGACCCTTTATCTAAAAAACCAGATACTAAACCACACTTCGTTTGGACAGGAGCATCATCATTCCATGAACCGAGTTTAAAAGTGGTATTAGATGGCTCTAACGCGCGAAAATGACTAAATAAGGGAGATACCCTCCTTTTAATCAAATTGACTAATCTAATAAAAGGAGAAAACAAATAAGCTAACTTTATTATTAAACTCATGATTTCAGATCAGAATCATTATTAAAAGCTTTTATGAAATTTTAACTATAGAACTAAATAAGGTTTTATTCCTAATCAAGATATCAATTATAAACAATTTATTTATAGTTTTTCATAGCCTAGTTCAATAAATCCAATTAATTATTTCGAGAGAGTAGAATGAGAAGATAAATTTTCTGTGAAATTGGAATGGAAAGGTAAATTCAGCGTCTGATTTCAATGAAATTTTCTTTGAAATTAGTAAAAACATATCTTTTTGTATTAAACCTATCCCCAAAATTAGGTTTTTATAAATTCTGTTATTTTTAATAAATCTTCGGTAGACAAAACATTTATCTTGGTTTGAGATTGTTTTAGTTTTTTGTCATTTGACCAGATATTACATTTTATTGCAATCGCAAGAGCTAAGTAGATAGTATCATTAGGATCGGGAGAAATCTTATCAGCTTCATCCAAAAATGGTATAATTTCTTTTTTTGGAATAATAGTTATTTGTTCGTTCAACAGATCTAGAAATTGGTTGAATTCTTCTTCATTACGATGAGTTTTTTTAAGAATCAGATCTTTATATTTAACAAATTCAGTCAATAAAAATTCTGGTGCAAAAAGCTGTAGCTTATCACTGATCAAGAGTTCAGCAGTTGTTCCCTGTTTTATTAAAGCAGCAAAAAGAATATTTGCATCAATAATTAATTTCATATTTACTCACTCTTATATCGTTTCAATAAGAGTTCGCTTATCTCTCTGCCTAGAATTAGAGCTTCTTCGGGGGATATTTCACTATCCATTCGAAAGCCTTTTAAAAAGTTTAATTGTGCGATCTTTTTTTTAATTGAATCTCTTGCTACTTCCGACCAATTGATTTCAGGGAATTTTTCCATCATTTCTTTTAATTCATTAGGAATTGATAAGGTTAAATTTGCCATTATCAGTATTTCATGCTATTTTTAATTATATGTGAATATATGTGAATACACATATTAATATCTATCTATCTTCTCTTTTTGGAGATTTGAAAAGTAAATTCAGAGTCTGATTTTCATAAAAATAACAAGGGAGAGCTAATTTACAAGGGCTTTCTGTAATTTTTCTAGAGCGTTTCTTACTTTGGAAAAAAAATTAGAAATTAAAAAAATGAATTATTCGAGATTTTCCTTAACTTATTCATCTTTATAAACTGGTGAACCTGCTTTCATATATCGGTTCATGTGTCGCATTGACGCTACTAATTTTCCAGTCTTTTTGTCTTCTAGGGTGGAATCAAGCCAATAATACTCAGTTTTACTAGAAACACCTGCAGAAGCGATCTTAGCTTTTGCAATATAAGGTACATCAACAAGTATCGGTCCGTTTATATATCTTATCTCTGTAGCGCCAAAAAAAGGAACACCTTTATCCCATACCTTACTATAGCCTGATGTACCCAATGTCATGCTGCCAAACGAAGCAGTTGGGGAAAGAATTGAATTTCCCCACGGAGATTTTCCCTTGTAATATTCCAGTCTATCAGTTATAGAAGGTAATCCCTTAATAGCAGCATCTTGTGTAACTAAAACTTCTTCGGGACCATATTCATTCCCTACTTTATATCCTTCTAAAATACGCAATTCTTCAGGTTTGCTGTTTTTTAGCTCAAGTGATTGTAAATATGAAGGTTCTTTTGGATTACCTACAGATACGGTTCCCATCATAATTTGTTGTCCGCTTTTCAGTTCACCCCAGGCTTTACATTGAACATCATCTGCAGTAATGGGTAAGGAATCTTCTGTGGTACCTTCAGGTAATTCCATAATCGCTCTAACCTCCTCCTTATCGATAGTTGCATAGGTATAATACATACTCACGGTTCCTTTTTCAAACCATCTATCACCAAATATTTTCTGCCCTAAAGGTGCAAATAAACTTAAATGAATCGTACCAGGGATTGTCCCACCACGCATTCCAACTTTTTTAGCTACACCATCATCATGAATCGAAGTTTTTAAACCCCTATACAGGTTTTCGGGCGCTCTCCAGCCACCATATATTTTCCCATCTTTTATTTCAATATCATCCAATATAATATACATCTCCTTTTTTTCAAACGTATTATGAAAATTTTTATAGTTCTTATTTAATAACATTTCAATATTAGACTTAAAACTATAAAAAATTATTGATCTTTATAAAGCGGGGATCCAGCTTTCATAAAACGATTCAAGTGACGCATTGATGCTATTATCTTTCCGGTTTCTTTTTCTTCTAGTGTAGAATCAAGCCATAAATACTCCGTCTTCTTGGATCCCCCAATACAAACGAATTTCCCCCTAGCAATATAAGGAACCCCAATAAGTGCTGGTCCATTTATATTTCGGATTTCAGTAGCACCATAGAATGGAACCGCTTGATATTCCTCAGTAGCAGTATGGGCAAATCCAAATGCCATTGCTTCAAACATGGCTGTAGGATATATAATGGCATTTCCCCATGGAGATTGTTCCTTTCCTTTATAATAATCTAATTGATCTGTTATTCTTCTTAATCCCCTATTGGCTTCTTCTTGTGTAAGTAATATTTCTTCAGGAGGGATTTCATCTCCCACTTTATGTCTTGCTAAAATGCGTAATTCCTCAGGGGGGCTATTTCTTAGCTCCGTTGCTTGCAAAGATGATACTTCCTTTGGTGAACCAATTGATACTGTCCCTGTCATTATTTGTTGCCCATTCTTCAATTCAGCCCACGCTTTAACTTGTATATTGTCCTTGGCAATGGGTAGCATCTCCTCTGTTGTATTGGGGGGTAATTCAATTATGGCTCTTACCTCTTCCTTATCAACCGTCGCAAACGTATAATACATGCTTACCGTCCCCTGCTCAAACCAACGATCACCAAATATTTTCTGTGCCAAAGGTGTGAACATGCTTAAATGTATAGTTCCTTGTATCGTTCCACCACGCATACCAACTTTTTTAGCTACATCATCATCATGAATTGATGTAGTACTGCCTCTAGCAAGATTCTCTGGTGCTCGCCAACCCCCGAACATTTTTCCGTCTTTAATTTCAATATCATCTGCCATATAACGTTTACCTATTCTTTTTTAATTTTTAAAAATTGATATTAACTAATTGTATATTTTTCAAAAAACTAACATATCAATATTAAGTTTAAATCTTAAAAAAAATAACCTTTTTGGTTTTATCCCATTTAATTTTTAGAATCATTAATAAGGATTTTTTCTTTAGGACAACTATATTTGGACTGTTCCTTTAACAATAATCTTAAGTATGATTTTTTGTAGATATATTGCATCAATGAATAATATTAAATTTCGAGAAAACTATTTGTTTTGGGAATAGTTACTGTAACTTATAAATATCGAATGAATCGGTGAATGGCCATTATTTTAAATCTGTTGAAAGTGAGTGGTAGATTTAGAACTAATTGTTATCTTTACGGGGATGAAAGTACAAAAGAGGTCGGTATTATTGATCCCGGGATTGATTCAAACGATGTTAAAAGCGTTATTAATAGAGAAGGATATAAACCGGTTTATGTAATAGCTACTCATCCTCACCATGACCATATTCAATGCGCCAATGATATCATGGATTATTTTAATATTCCTTTATTGATTAATTATCCTGGAATAAGTAAGGTTGAAAATATAAATATTATTAAAGAAGATGATGTAATCGAAATAGGGTTAGAGCGTCTTCATGTAATTGAGACACCAGGTCACAGTAAAAATGATGTAATGCTGATAGATTATAAAAACATGCTAATTTTTACGGGAGATACTTTATTGCGTGGCAGACTCCCCAGACAGCTTTCAAATTATAATAATTTGATGACGAGTATCAGAAAAATTTTATATTATGAGAACATTTCGGATGATTTCAAAATATATCCTGGTCATGGTGGTCATTCTACAATAGGTAAAGAAAGGTTGAACTACTAAGATTTTGATTTTTTCAAATTGAGTCTAGATTAAACTATTTATAGTTTATTTTATTTTATTAAGATATCATTTTAAAGAAGGGGATTACTTGAAGAAAAAGAAGAAGTTAGATCTAAAACCAATCGAAATGAATACCCGATGGGCAAATAAAGTGAAGAAAAAAGCAAAGTTTGGCAAACTACCGATAATAAAACGAAAATTAAGAAAAAAAATGTATCCTGATGGATTGGAGAGCCAAACTGGTAGCCCTATACCCGTTAATATATCTCTGGGTACTTATGAGGATCAAATAGTACCACGTAAAGTCGCAGAATACTTTATCAAGAAGGCAGGAACCATACTTTTGATTGATTGTCCATGTCGTACTGCCAATAAATGCGAAAATCACGATGTTCATCTGGGTTGTACTTGGATGGGGCGAGGAGCTAGTAAAGTAGATCGATCTAAATGGTCGGGAGCACGTTTGGCAACTAAAGAGGAAGCTTTAGAACGAGAGCGTTTGGCTTATGAAAATGGTTTGGTTCCACATTTAGGAAAGTTTCGAAGTGATGCGAGGATATATGGTGTGTTAGATTATGAAGATGAATTTATGGATATTTGTCATTGTTGCTCCTGCTGCTGTGTAATGAGCTTAACCAAATACGGTCCATCTTTTATACATAAAATGGTAAAAAGAATGGAGGGTGTTGAAGTAAGGGTAGATCGGGATAAATGTGAAGGATGCGGGAAATGTTTTAAAGTCTGTATTTATAACGGACTGAAGATGAAAAAAGACAAAGCAATGATTAATCAAAAAAACTGTAAGGGTTGTGGGCGTTGCGAGAGAGAATGTCCTAACGGAGCCATTTCCATTTCAATAGATGATTACAGTCGTATTGATGAGTTAATCGCCAGATTTGAATCCCGCGTTGATATATCTGGTTAGGAGAAATATTGTACATAATATAGATTTATTATCAAAATGTTCTCATATGTTTTTACTTGAGAGATATCTAAAAAATTCATTAATAGTATAAAATAAATGAGAAAGGTAAATTCAGAGTCTGATTTCAATGAAAATTCTAAGGAAACATAAGATAAAAGCAATTTAAATTCTTTTTGAAAATACCTAATCACATTTCATATTAAATCTGATTCTATATTTTAATTTAGGAAAAATATTAAATATCGTATCATACAAAAATGTTTAAAGGAAAATATGGTTTCTATAGTAAATTTTTTTTTAAAACAAACTTTTAAGAATCTATGTTTCGAAAACCTTGGAATACTGAAAGGTGAAAAAAATATCTGTTAAAAATCTACCACTCACAAGAGAAAATATACCGTTTGAACGACTTTTTAATCCACGTGCGATAGTTATAATTGGTGTTTCAAAAGTAAATCCATCTGGAGCAACTCAATATGTTTATGCATTGAAATTTGCTCAATTTCCAAACCCAATTTACCTTGTAAACCCGAAATATCCTGATGAGGATTTACTGGGATATAAGTTTTATGATTCTATATCTTCAATACCTGACGAAATACCAGTTGATCTTGCTATAATAGCTGTACCTGCACAAATAACTCCTTCAATTATTGAAGAATTAGGTAAAAAAGGAGTCTCATTTGCACATATTTTTAGCAGTGGATTTTCTGAATTAGACTCTGAATTTCAAAAAAAAGGTAAGAAAATCGAAGAAGAACTAATCAGAATGGCTTCAAAATATGGAATACGTATCCTTGGTCCCAATTGTATGGGCATTTTCGCACCAAAATCAAAACTCACTTTTATACCGTCATTTAGGTCAATGCAAGAAGCAAATAATAAAAATAAAGAAAATGATTCAGAAAATTTTGAAGGTTTAGAAGATCTCGGGGATGTAATAAATACTGGACAAGTAGCTTTTATATCACAGAGTGGGGGGATTGCATTCACCCATGGAATGCTTTCACAGTCATTAGGTTATAGTTTTTCAAAAATGGTCTCCCTAGGCAATCAAATTGATTTGGATTTACTTGATTTTCTTCGATATTTTAAAGATGATCCAGATACAAAAGTAATAGCAATGTATATTGAAAATATTAAAAGAGATGGAAATGAGTTTGTTCGATTGCTAAAAGAAACAACTCTAAAGAAACCTGTAATTATATGGAAAGGTGGTATATTTCAAACTGGTCATCAAGCAGTTATGAGCCATACGGGGGGATTAGCAGGTAATTATAAAATGTGGGAATCAATGGCACGTCAAACTGGTATTATTCTAGTAAATAATTTTTTGGAATTAACAGATATGATACAAACTTGCCTTACTTATCCAATCCCACAAACTTTAGGAACAGCTGTACTATCAATGAGTGGGGGTACAGCGGTGGAAAGTACTGATGAAGTTGAACGGAATGGTTTAACTATGCCTCTTTTATCGCAAGAATTGACACAAAAAATTAATCAGTTTATCCCAGAAATTAACTCTAATTTAAAAAATCCGTTAGAATTTGGTGGAAAGAACAATATGGAGCATACCATTAAAATTATTGAAATGCTAGGAGAGGAACCTCAATTCTCTTCTATAATTATGGCAAGTTCTCCAGAATTTCTTATTTTTCGAAGAGGAAATAGCTTGGATGATTATATTAAAGCAATCTCTAATGCTTTACCTCCTAATTCGGGAAAATTATTATTGTGTGTTGCCAGCAGTATGAATATGTTCGAGCAAGGGATAAAGATGAACCTTGAATTTCGTTCCAGATCTCTATCTAATGGATTTGTAGCATATCGATCTACAGCAGCAGCAGCAAAATCTTGTTATCGCTGGTGGAAATACGGAAAGTATTTAGAAAAAAGGGAACATACCTAATAAGTATTAAGAAAGAAAAATCCACTCCCTATGACAAAAAGCATCCAAAATAAAATATGAATAATTAATTTCTAAAAAGAGTGTTTTAAATATTAAAATAAACAAGACTATTCTAGAAGAAACTGAAAGACAAGAATATCAAGAAGAAAAAAAAATCAAGTTTTCCAGATTGTTAAAATTCTATCTAATACCTGGATGGCGGGAACCAGAATTTGAAGCTACGGAATTTGAAATTGGGAAAATACGATCTAAAAGGAGATTATTTAGGCGGTTACTTAAGCCCTTAACAATCGTGGGAATATTAATGATCTTGTTTATAGCCTTTTTAGCGGTGTATGCTCCTTTGTTAACTCCATTTACTATAGAAAATTTAACGCCCCCATATTTTCCCTTTGAGGCACCATACCTTGACCCGTCAACAGAACATCCGTTAGGTACTACAAAATATGGATTTGATCTTCTTGGGAGATTAATTTGGGGTGCAAGAACTGCACTGACCGCAGCAGCTCTACCAGTTATAATTAGCACTCTTGGAGGACTTGCAGTAGGTACAATTTCGGCATATTTTGGTGGAAAAATTGACGCCGTTATCATGCGTTTTTGTGATTTTTGGTTTTCTTTTCCGGTGTTAATTCTTATTGTTATTGTAGCTCCTTTAATAGGAAATAGTTTATACTATATTCTAATATTATATGGTCTTTTCGGTATACCAGTATCTATTCGATGGGTACGAGCTCTGGTGCTTCAAGTAAAAGAGAATGTTTATGTGAGGGCGGCGATAACAGGTGGAGCAGCAAAATTTAAAGTAATGTTTAAACATATTTTGCCAAATACAATCTCTCATATCATCATTGGATTATTTGGAGCAATGCAAAGTGGAATTTTAGTTATTGTGAGTATTTCTTTCATAGAATTAGGAGATCAGTCAATTCCAGATTGGGGAACAGATATTCTATATGGTAGAGGGAATTATGGTGCTTACTCTTCAGTCTTTTGGCCTGCATATCTTTGGCCCGGGCTTTTTATAGCAATTACTGCTATAGGATTTATGTTAATAGGTGATGGATTGAGGGATGCATTAGATCCTCGATTAGATATCTGAACAATAGATTTATAAAAATTAGAGATCAGCTATTTAACAAGTCATTTTATCCTTCAAAAAATACATTTGAAAAAACGCACAATAGTTACCCAGAATAGTTAGAACAATTATAATACTCTAAAAACACAGATTCAAACATTTCTAAATTTTATCCCAAACTTAATGAAAACTTCAGTAAAGTTCAAAAATACGAGTACTAAAAATTCTTGAATTTCTAATTTGTTAAAAAAGGCTTATATCTCTTGCACAATATTTTTTAAACTGAAAGCTATTATTAGTTATTAGCTATTCTTAATTTTAGAAAGAATTCCTATAAAAAGGTAATTAAAATGACTTTATCGAAAAAGAAATCCACCGACAACTGGTCGGTTGAAAAATTACAATCATTGACTCGTAGTGAATGTGTTGAACTATTTAAAACAATATCCCCGCCAGGCTTTGAAGAATTAAACGGTGAATATGCTGCTACTTTATTAGGTGAGAATTTAGAGTATGGAGAATGGTATATGTATAACACAGAATTGGGTCGTTGGTTAGGAAAAGCATACACACCTATTCCTACAGAAAAAAGACCAGGATTTAGAGGGGAAGGATATAATTTTTGGATAATCGATGGAAAAAAAGTTTATCACTCCCGATTCGCAACTCATATAGGTGTTTCAGTAATAGATGGAAAACCCATATTTAGAATGCAATATGATGCTTTTAAGAGTTTTTATGGACAAGAAGGGATGGTAGATGAAATCCGGAAACTTAAAAATGGATTATATTTATGTTTCGGAATGCCTCGACCAACTGATATACCCGGACCATTTTGTTTATCAGGACCAAAAGAACCTTACAATAATAATCCTGAATGGTACTTTGGGGATGAGGTTACAAAACCTGTTAAAATTAAATTCTCATTTAAAGATTATCCCGATCCTGATGCAATTAATACAAAGGAATTCAGAGAACATTGGAAAGATCACTTTGATTAATAAATAAATGATCTTTAAATATTCGATTCTTTATTGGTATGTTAGAAGCAGTGAAGAAAATCCATTACCATTGAATCCTCATCTTTTTTTTATATTAAAATTTAAAATAAAGAATGAATAAATTAGAATTTCATTCTAAACCTACTACATCTAATGGTGCTCTAGGTGGAGTGTGATGATACTTAACTGCGGGATAACCAATTATTAATACCCCCTGAATTTGACCTTTTAATCCAATGACTTTCATCATCTCTTTATTCATCCCTAGACCATGAGCCATTCCTATCCAACAAGTTGCTAACCCAAGTGTATGTGCGGCAAGTTGACCATAAGTAAGTATAATTCCCGCATCCACTTGAGGCATGGAAGTATTAGGTGTTGCTGTAAGAAATATTACTGCTGGAGCCCCACGAAAGATGGGATCGTTATTAGTTGAATTAGAGTATTTCAGTGCTGCTTCTGCAGAGGGAAATCCCATATAAGGATATATTATTTTAATTGCTTCTTGACTTAATGTTTTAATTATTGAAGGATCTGAAACAACTGAAAACTGCCATGCTCTACGATTATCCGCACTAGAAGCATAACGCATAGCCTTAAATACTTTTTTAAGTAACTCTTGAGGAACTTTTTTATTTTTATATTGGCGCACGGATCGTTTAGCTTTTAATAATTGCATTAAACTCTCATAAGACACATTTTCTTCATAGTTTCCTACACCCGGATACGATTCCACATCATCTTCCCAGTTTCCCTCCCACAATATAGCTTTCTCCTTACAAATAGCAACGCATTTACCACAAAAATTACATCGCTTCATTTCATCAGAAAGACGAATTATTTTCCCAGAAGAATCTTCTTTAAACAAATCTCTAGTGCAATCAGTTATGCATCTTTTACATGCAACGCATTTTTCATAATTTATTCCAACAATAGACATAAATTAAAGACGGTTCTAAACGATTTAAATTTTTTCTTAAAGCTTTATAACATATTTAGAAATATTGGGAGAGAATTAAAAAGATAGCGGAAAGGATTAAAAATAAATTTAAACAAGCTAAAATTTTAATTTTAAAAAAATGGTCATAATCATGATGGAAAAAGAAGTAATGAATTCAGAACCTAATAAACCACGACTCTTCTTTCTTGGTAACATAAATGTTTTTCTTTCTATCCTGATCTTGAATGGAGGAAAGGTAATTTCTACAGAAATATGAAAAGATCTAAATGACTAAAATAAAAATTTATATTTTTTAACTCCAAATTCTAAATTACACAATGTAAAATCAAAAATTTCTTACTTAAAAAAGGAAGGTATAAGCGAATAATGGTAAAATATAATCATTGTAAGAATTGTGGAAGTATATATAGTACTGCAACTTGGATAGGTGAGGTACATACATATAACGGAACTTGTCCTTCATGTATAGAAGGAGAACAACGTGAAGACCAAATGCAGCAAGAAAAAGCAGATGATCGTATGGAAAATACAAATAATACGGAACAAGACGTAAAGATGATAGATAATCATGAACCTATTCAATCTTCAGCAATAGAAATCGAAAGAAGTCTGCTCTCAAATTTAGAACAGAGGGCTAATGAGGTTTTATCTGGTGTGGGATCTATTCATGTTCTTATTAAGGAAATTAAAGATGGACTTGTAGATAAAGCGAAAAAAAGGATTGAAGAGACATTTCAAAGTTTTGATGTGAATAAAATTGATGCCCAAAAAATCATTGATTATACCGAGAATATTTTGGATTATTTAAGTGAATATAAAGACTACATGGATAACGTGATGATAAAAATACAAACTAAACCTAAAATGAAGGTAAAAACAGCTCTAGAGAAAGTCCATAAGGAAACACTAGAAAATATACCGAAAAATATGGCAAAAGATGATATCATAAATAAGAAAATTGTATTAAAAACCGTTTTTGGAAAAGCTGTAGAATGGCATACTATTTACTCTGATACAAAGGATGTGTCAGAACTCACTAGAAAAATGGTTCTACATCCTATTAACGAAATCCAAGAGAAGCTTAGCACTCTTCCTTTCTATGCTTCTAAATAATAGGGCAAATAACAAGGAAAAGCCAATCTTGTCACTTTGGAGCAAATAAAATTTAAAAATTAAAGATCTCCGACATATGGTTTACCATCAATCCAAGCCCATTCAGTATCCAATAAAAATTTAATTGCCCAAAATTCTCGGATTTCCCACTTTCTGAAGTTCTTAATAGACTCAAAAAGAGTTTGAGCATTTTCTAAATTTCTTTTCTTGAGTAAATTATCAATTAAAAGCTTTAGATTTTCAGGTTTATCATGAGCTTTTGCTAAAGTTTGCATAAATAATTTATGAAAGGGGTATAAAATCTCATTATGTTCCAGAATTAATCTTCCCCCAAATAATATTAGATCGGTTATCCCTCGTGTTAATAAATAATCATCATTTCTTCTCACAGCTTCTTTAATGATCCAATTAGCAGTTTCAAATTGAGCATAAAACTTACTAATTTTTCCTAATTTTTCCTCTTTCTGAAAGACAGGAATCTTTTTTAATAAATTTCCAAGTTCTGGTATTTCTGAATACGCAATCCAAGCGTCTCTAAAAGCATCTCTGGCGGGTTCGCTTCCTCTCTCCGCGACAGTTTGTAAAAACTTAAGATTTACGACCTTTCCATCTATATATCCCCCTGGATAATCACAAAACTCCGTTTCATAATATAAATACATTTTTCCCTTTTTTCTCTTCTCGAATTCTTCATCTGTAGCCACTAGAGTTACATCAATGTCTGAATCCTCTCGCTCCATACCTTTAGCTACTGATCCGCCAATAATAAGGGCTAAAAATCTGTTGTCTTTTTCAATGCTCTCAACTAATTTTTCTATAGCTCTTTTATGATGAGTTGTCATAAATCCTCATACCTAAATCTAATTTTATATTTGGTAATTGTATATTGAATAAATCTTTAATAAATAATCCTATGCGATATAGGAGATTTTCGAGTGAAACTAATATTTATTATTTAAATGTTTACAAAAAAGTAATACTATAAATTACTACTCTATATTTTTTATAACGAACCATTTTTTCTTACCACAAACGGGAAAAAAATGATTACAAATGATATTACAGAGAAGCTTGAAATATGTTGAATGATAAAGCAAAACTTGAAGTAGTTGAGCTCATTTTAAAAACGTTAGAGATTGATTACGAGATTGTCGCATCAAAAACCCACAAGTCAAAGCTAAACCGATTAATGTATGAAAAACCATTAGATCAAGTTCATGAGACCTTAACATCATTGGATAATGTGTAAAGATTTACTCCGAGTTTTTGAAAAAGTGGTGTAGCTATTCCATCTTGTTGCTCGATCAACGAAACTAGCAAATGAAGGGGTTCTATTTTCTGATTTTCATTATTTTGGGCTAATGATTGAGCAGCTTTCAGACCTTCTTGAACTTTAATCGTGAATTTATCAAATGTCATCGTATTATAATTTTACCTACAGACCTGTTT
>JAGXNR010000130.1 GCA_019894875.1 Promethearchaeota archaeon
CCTGGTGGAATATTTAATCCTAAATTAGTCATTTCTGCAAGATTTGCACCTTTTCCGCCGAGTAAATTCTTTAAATCTTTATTTCCCTCGTGAAAATCATAAATAAATTTCGTTTTTCCTGTACTTGTCATTTTTTTCTTACCAAATTCTCAATTATCATCAATGGTATTACATTAAAACAATACTTTATATTTTACTATAATAACTTAGGTAGTATTTCTAAGTTTAATAATTTACAATAATGAAAAAAACTTTACGAATAAATGAACGAAAAACAGTCTTATTAGATTAGGCTTTATTAAACGCGCTCAAAAGCTCCCAAATTCCATCTATTATGAAATCGGGTTTATAATCACTGCTATCGATCATATCTATAGTAGTTTCTCCAGATAAAACACAACATGTTGTTATTCCGGCATTTTTACCCATTTTTATATCTGTATAAAGGCGATCACCGAACATTACAGCATCTTTGGGTGAGAATCCTAATTGATTTAATTTGAATAAGAGCATTTGTTGATTTGGTTTTCCTAAAACTTTAGGCATCCTCTCTGTTGCTTTATATAATAAGGCTGCAATTCCTCCTGCATCCGGAATATACCCATCTTCTGTAGGACATCTATTATCCAGATGCGTTGCAATATAAGGAAAATCTTTCTTTAATAGAAAATCTGTGGCTTTCGCAAGTCGACTATAGGTTAATTCTTTATCAAAAGCAAGAACGATAACTTCTGGATCTTCCTCAGTTAATTCAAATCCTTCTTGTTTAAATTCTTCTTTGAGAGATCCTGTTCCCATTAAGAATATTCGTTTAAAATGGTTCCTTTTAAGATAATCAATAGTTGGATGCTGAGATATAATAAGATTCTCAAGGGTAATATCAAGACTAAATCGATTTAATTTCTTAAGATAATCATTGGTTGAGATGCTTGAATTGTTTGAAAGAAAGTAAAAGTATTTTTTCTTCTCTTTAAGAGAAGATATCAATTCAATTACACCTTTGAATAGCTTATTTCCTAAATAAATGGTCCCATCTAAATCAAAAAAATACACTTGTTTCTCTGTTAATTCATAAATGTTGGTATCGTGAAAAGGCATATTAGATATTAAAAAACAGTTTAGATATAATAGAAAAGAAAAAAAAATAAATAAATTTTCCTTATTTTAATAGAATTCAGTTTCAATTGTTGTAGTACTATTAACGAGTTCTGCGGCGGCTCTCGTAGCTTTTAACACCTTCGCCATATCGCCTTTAAGTTTGAATTTTCCGGCAAGGAGCCCGCGGATTGGATCTAATTCTTTTTTCAAAACCTGTTCCCATGCATCATAAGGCCCTGAATATTCATACTCCGCACCAGTTTCTTCTCCTTCCTTTAGTACTCTACATCCTGTACATTCACCGTGATAAAGCCCTACAAACATTCTTATTTCATGATCTAAATTCCCTGCGGGTTCAACAATAAAGAGAAAATCACCTTCCCATCCGTCTGGAGGAAATCCTTTTGGTCCAGCAGCATCTCTATAATTCTCATTCGCATTAAGAGCTTTAGCATATGCTTCAGCCCATTCTTGAGTCCCAAATTTCATTATTATCACTCAACCAATTCATTTAATTTAATTTTTATTTGTATAGTTTATTTAATAAAGAATTTCATAAATATTCTAGTTTTTATCTACTCAATTAATCCTTTTTCTTTCATTTTTGCAATTTCTTCTTCTCTTAATTTTTTCTTAAAAAGTTTCATGACCATCGTGAGAGGTAGATTTTCCTTAAATTCAACCGCCTTTGGTAAAGCATACGGTTTCACTTTATCTCGTAAAAATTCTATAAATTCTTCTTCTTTTACTTTATTTTTAAACTCTTGCTTTAACTGAATAAACGCCTTCACTCTTTCACTACCCGGGCGCTCAGGATCTGGGATTCCAATAACTCCCGCTATATCAACTGCGGGGTGCTCAGTCAGGAGATCATCAATAACTCTGGAATAAACCTTATTTCCTGATACATTTATCATGTCCTTAACTCTATCAACAATATGAAAGTATCCATCTTCATCCATTATTGCTACATCCCCCATGGGGAGCCATCCACCTTCCATTAAGCCTTTTCCTTCTTCGGGAAAATAGCCTTTCATTACTTGAGGACCTTTAACCCAAATCTCACCAGCTTCGCCGAATGGGACATCTACTCCATTAGAACCAACAATTCTAATTTCTGTATCTGGGACAGGTATCCCAACACCTCTTTTAAGTTCCCTCATAAAGCCAGTTACTTTTGATAGCGCCGAAAGGTTTATACTTACTGCAGCAGTCGTTTCTGTTGCGCCATAACCTTCTCCCATAGGTACTCCAGTTTTTTTTTCAAATTCTTTTGCTATATCAGGTGGTAATCCTGCTGCGCCAGAATAATAAAAAATCTGAGCTTTTGGAAGATTTAAATCTTTAAGAAACAAATAATGAGTTGGGACTGCAAAAACTATAAAGGGGCGTACTTCCGTTATAGTTTTAGATATTCTTATCATGTCTCTTGGATCCATTAAATAAATTTTTAATCCCCATGAAATTCCCGCATGAATTGCCCAGTGTCCATATTGGTGAAAAATGGGTACACATACAACTACAGCAGATTTTCCAACAATACCCGTTTTTAATGGATCCATCATCCAATGAATCGATTGTCTTATATTCGTTGTTATATTAAAATGTGTCAACATTGTGCCTTTGGGTAATCCTGTTGTACCACCAGTAAAAGGTAATAATGCCATATCTTTCTCAGGATTTATCTCAACTGATTTTTCAAGGGGTTCATATTTTTCAAGTAAGTCACTAAGCAAATAATAGTTTTCTTCTGTTACCTCTTTAACTTCGGGCAAGGTATAATCAGGGAACAATCTAGTCGGTGCATATATAATTGTTTTAAGATCAACTTCTTTTTTCACTTCAGCAATTCTCTCTAATCTTCTATAAGAACAGAATACAGTTTTAACGCCACTCTCTTTAATTTCATATATTAAATCGTTAGTTTTATGTAATATACTAAGGGGAATGTGTACTACACCAATTTTCATTGCAGCATAATCTATAATTATAAACTCAGGACAAGATGGTAAAACTGAAGCAACCATATCACCTTTTTTCAATCCAAAGTCTATTAAAGCATTTGCTAGTTTATCTACTTTTAACTTTAACTCTTTATATGAAATCTCTTCATCCACATATACACATGCGATATTATTAGGATAATTTGTAGCACTATCTTCAAGATATTGATAAACATTCATTTTAGGGTATGGTTCCATTGAAGATTTTAGCTTAAATGGTCCTATAAAGTAAGATTTTAACCATGGTTTATCAGCATACGTTGATTTTTTTTCTTCACCCATATCTCTCATCCAATCAAGTATTTAAAAATTAAAAAAAATAAAATTTAATAAATTTCTTTTATAGCCCACTCTAATCCAAGTTCTTTTAATTTCTCCTTAGTTGGTTTCCCTGTTTCTTTATCCCAACCACGATAGTCGTAATATGCATCTAATAATGGATCCAAATTTACAACTTGACCTTTAGCGGGGCCTTCAGGCATTGGTTCTTCTAATAAACGTGCAGGTAATGTATCATCAGCTCTTGTAATTCCTTCTCTTACGTTGTAAACCCTTGCTAGATTGTACAATCGTTCACCTGCTTTGGCAAAATCTTCAACAGTAAAAGGGTATCCTAATAATTTCTCTATTAAAGAAGCCCAATCTTCTGAGGATAAAACCATCCCCATAAATTTACAAGCCCCTATTGAATCAAAAACACCAAATGCATCTTCAAAATCCTTATTTACTTTAGTATCCTCAGGATTTTCAGTAAGAACATCTCCAACTTCAGCATTTTCAACAATCATAAAAGGCATTGATAAAAATGCTGGTCCTTCAATGAATCCGGTGATATGACAACCTCCTCGATTTGCTACTGCAAAGCCTAATCCCGAAATTTTAGCGGCTCTACTATCATAAGCCGGAAGTTCTAAGCCTTTAACTTGCATAGCAAACCTTATTGAATCATTGCCAAGTTTTTCTGCCATGATTCTTGAACCTTCAGCTATTAAATCGCCAATACCTTCTCTTTTACTTATCATAGGAATAATATCTACTAGAAGATCAGCATTACCAAAATTAAACTCTAATCCATTAGTATCTTCTTTTGTCAGTATACCTTTCTCATAACATTCCATGGCAAAAGCGATTGAACCTCCAGCTGAAATTACATCAATGCCGTATTCATTGCAAAGAAAATGAGCCATAGTAATAGCTTCCAAGTTATCAACCCCACAACTCGTCCCTAGAGCACCAAGTGTTTCATATTCTGGACCCTCCCCGGAACCCTTATATTTGCCTTCTTTAATTTCTGTAATTCTTCCACAAGCAATTGGACATGCAAAACATGGTTTTCTTCCAATAAGGATAGTTTCATTAATTGCAGTTCCGTTTATTTTGTCCAAATTTGGGAAAACACCAGTTTGAAAGTTATTTGTTGGTAACCCACCCTTAACTCCAACTAAATCAACCATTGTAGCGGTTCCAAAAACTTCCAGAGTCATTTTCAATAAACTTTGATTTACCCAATCATACCTTTGTTTAGCTTCTGCCTTAAATTCGTCTGGATTTGCTACTTCGATTTTCGCATTTCCTTTAGATGCAATTGCTTTCAAGTTCTTAGAACCCATTACTGTTCCCATACCACATCTACCGGCAGCTCTACCATAATTTGGTTTATCACAATCATTCATAATTGCTGCGTATTTAACTAGATTCTCACCACCAATACCTATGCAAGCCACATTGAATTTGTCACCTAAATCTTCTTTGATTATCCTTGTGGTTTCTGATGTGTTTTTCCCCCAGAGATGAGAGGCATCTTTAAGTTCAGCTTTACCATCCTCGGTGACTAAATAGACAGGTTTTGAAGATATTCCTTCAAAGATCACACCGTCAAATCCAGACCTCTTGAGATCTCGACCCCAAAAACCCGCGGAATTAGCTTCTCCCCAAATACCTGTTAAAGGTGATTTAGCAATAACACAATATCTTCCTGTACTTGGTGAAGGTGTTCCCGTTAATGGTCCTGTCATAAAAATTAATTTATTTTCAGGACCTAATGGATCGATTCCCTTTGGTACCTCATCAATCAGATATTTAGTAGCTAACCCTGCACCACCCAAATACAGTTTTAAAGTCTCTTCGTCTGGAAATTCTTCACTGATACTACCATCTGTTAAATTAACTCTTAGAATTTTACCCATATAACCGTAAATTTTCTTTACACCTCATTTTAAACTTGATTTTATTTATTCTTAATGTGGTTTTATGAATTAAACTAATTAATTAATCTTATTGCCTTAATTATAAAACAATTTCTATTTTTATTCTTAGAAAAGATAAAACTTCATTCAAATAATAATATCTTGAATTAAAAGTAAAAAACAGAAAAACAAAAAAAAGTTAATTTATACACCGATCCCAATAGTATTCCCGATGCCAGCTATAATTACTTTTGTGCCTTTTTCAGTGCGTTTTCGAATTGTCATCTTTATCTTATCAACAAATTTCGGGACAGATTGAGTTATTGGTCTTTTCATTGTTGTAATCGCATCTTCTAAAGACTGCTTACAAATTAATGCATCTATAGGTATCCCTTTTTCTGTAGAAGATTCTTCTATAAAATATTTTTCAATACCGAGTCCACCTATCGCAGCTCCAACACCTATAGCCATTGATCCTGTTTTATCTCCTGTTAGCTTTAATCCCGCATCAATCATAATTATTCGTGAGATATCTTTCCCGTATTTATCAACTAGCATTTTAATAGCTTTTCCTGGCTTCCCGACGGATCCTCCCGGGCCCTTAGCTCTAACGATGTAAATTTCCCTCTCTTCAAATTTTATTTCTTGAACAATTGTATCTCTTTCAATTTCCTGAGCTTCAATCTCTTCATTCGAAATATCTCTTAAAAAGCTGGCAACTACCAAAGGTCCAAGCCCATCTCCGATTGGACTACCCTCAGCAAAGGCTTTTGCAGCATGATAGTAGGCTTTAGCCATACTTATTATTAAACCTAATTGCATTGAAATTTGGAGTAGTAAAATCATTGATTTAGATTTCTTTCCTAATATGAGAAAATGTCGAATTAGCCTGTATATAGAATCTATTGCCATTGTAGCTTCTACAAGATTCTCTAAATTATATCTTTGAACATTGTCTGCTAGCGGCGCGAGGAGCTCAACTTCTTCTTTAAATCGAAAATCCCTAACATCAACGACATGGTCAAATTTAGGGATAATACCGTATGGATCAAGTGAAACAGGAGGTATAGTAACAAAGGTAATAAAATCTTCCAGTTGAAGCATCAAATCTTTTTGGGTTTTCTTTTTATCAGCAAATTCTTTAAAGTTACTAACCAATATTTCTTTACATTCATCATTCCATTTCTTTAACTTATCTAAACCCGCTTGTATTTCTTTAGCTGCTTTCCACCCTTGGAGTTTTTGTCCATAAAACATTGAAACAAAAATCAGCACAAAGAATAACAAATTTAGAATTAGAGATATTGGATCGGTGCTTTGACTTCCACCTAATTGAGCAATATTATACATATTTTTTCAAAATTAAAGTCTTATTGATATTTTAAATCTATTTAGTTTTAATAATAACAAAATTTATTTATTCTTTTCTATTATAAAGCATAGTTAACAAGAAATTTGGACAACTTCCATGATTGAAGAAGAAGACGATGAAGACATTCTCAAAAAAGGAATTACGTTTAAAAGTATCTTAAAAAATTTAATTTCCATAACTTTTATCATATTAGGAGCAGTATTTATTTATGCTGGGATTGGTGACCAAATTACAAGTTGGTCGATTGGCTTTATGATGATTTGTTTTGGGGCTACATTGATCCAATGGCAAAAAAGTCAAGTAGAACCAATTAGACAAACATTGACTATCCTTATTTGTAGTTTATGTGGACTAACAAAAGTTAGGAACTACGAGAAGGGTGATTTCGTCTATCGAAAAATGGGGAAATGTAGTGAATGTAATGATTTAATGGAAATTAAGCAAATTTATTCTGTAAAATTGAAAAAGCCTACTGAACCCAATAAAACAGATGATGAAAAGAATAAGCAAGTAAAACTTGAGAAAACATTATAAAAGTTTTTCAAATGTAAAGGTGTATTCTAAATTCTAAAGAAAGTTGGATTGGGCGGAACTTTCGACCACCTTCATGAAGGACACAAATTTTTATTAAGAACTGCAATATCTATTTCTGAGAGTATAGAAATTGGATTAACTTCTCAAAACTTGTTGGAACAAAAACAGTATGTTTCAAAGTTAGAGGATTATGAAACAAGGAAAAAAAATCTAAAAGAATTTTTAGCATCATTTTCAGATTTAAAAAGGACAAACATCGTTGAAATAAAGAATTGGGATGATATGAATAATTATGCTCAAAGTCCAGATTATGATA
>JAGXNR010000131.1:0-686 GCA_019894875.1 Promethearchaeota archaeon
ATTTTAGGATATTAGGTGAATAAATAATATGAAAGAAGTAGAAATGGAGAACTTGTTTCTTACTTTTAAACAAACCATTGATAGTATTATCATAGATAAACAAAAGAATCCAAAAAATGAAAAGATGTTAAACAGCTTTAATGCTAAAATAAATATAGGATTGCACGTTGAAAACGACTTCTTTTTATGGGTGAATTTGTCTGCATTTGAAGGAAATTATGGGTTAAATAGGGGAAAACTCGATCAGTTTGATCTAGAAATTTTAGCAACACCTGAAGATCTACTCTTTTTCTCAAGTGGTGACAATTCAATCCTTACCATGCTAAAGAAAAAGAACGAATTTGGTTATAGAAAATTAAGATATTCAAAAAGCTCAAATGGAAAACGGAATTTAGGGAAACTACTCAAGCTTTCTAAAATTATTGTATTAGATTAGAAGAAGCCGAATGCTTCTGGAATTATTTTTTATTTTTATTTTTTAAAATAGTATCAGTTAGAACACTTAGCATTGTTTCTAATTGATTTAAGGTTACTTCACCCATATGACCAATTCGAAATGTAGAATTTCTAAGATTTCCATAACCATTCACTATCCGATAACCACTTTCTAACATACTATTAACAACTTCACCAATGTCAAGATTCAAAATATTTCTTATTGTAGAAACGGTATTAGATTCATAACC
>JAGXNR010000131.1:696-7479 GCA_019894875.1 Promethearchaeota archaeon
ACCTATTTCTTTGGCCCAAGACCTTGTTTTTTGTCCTAATTGCTCATGTCTTTTAAATCTATTTGATAATCCCTCAGTATTTAAAATGTAATCTAATTGTGCTACTAGTCCCCTTATCTGAGGAATAGGGGGTGTTGTAGGTGTTTGGAAAACTTCATTCTTCTTATAAAGGTCTATAAAATCAAAATAATATCCCCGATTTTTAACTTGAGAAGCTTTTTCTATAGCATCTTCAGATATTGAACAAACTGCTAATCCCGGGGGTAAAGCAAAACATTTTTGAACAGACGCTAAGCAAACATCAATATCGAGTTTATCTACTTCAACTTTAATTCCTGCCATTGAAGATGTAGCATCCACGCATACTAACATTCCATTATCTTTAAGTATAGGTATAATTTTCTCAATGGGATTATATACTCCGGTAGACGTTTCATTTGACTGAAGGAATACAGTACTATAATTATCTTTAGAGATGACATCTTGAATGAAATCTGGGGTTAGGGCTTTCCCCCACTCAACACTTTCTTTCACTACAGTTTTTCCATTAGCAACACCAATTTGATACCATCGATCACCAAATGCGCCTATTGATAAAAATAATCCTTTCTCATCCTTTTTGATTAGATTTCTTACACAAGCTTCTAATATTCCTGATGCACTTGAAGTAAAGATGAGGCATTTATTTTCGGTATATAATAATTTTTGAAGACCTTCAATCACTAATTGGTGCATTTCTTCATAAGGTTTAGATCGATGGGTATCATTCGGTTTTGCCATTTCCTTTAAAATCCTTTCTGGAACATGTACAGGTCCTGGTGTGAAAAGATTTAAATTAGAACCGTTCTCTTTATTAAAATGAATGTGTGACATAAGCTAATCAAAAAAGAAAAATATTGATTAAATAAATAGTTTTTTGATAATGTTCTCATCAATAATATTAAAGAAGTAAACAGGAAAAACAATGAATTTTTAGATTTTTTTTATAATCTGATTATTTCTAAAGAAAAAACTGGACATCACAACAATTATATCTCTTGATTGTTTATCAATTTGGATAAGATCTACATTGATTTCTTTAGTTTTTTTATTAATTTGTAATTCAACAAAAGAGGGAATCCCACTTGCTACAAACGACCACGCACCAGTAACACTCCCAGGGTTTATTAATAGTATTCCATTGTTTGTTAGGAATATTTCCTCTTTATGTGTATGGCCAGAAATTAAAACGTTATAATTTTTTTTATTAGCAAGAATTTCTAATTGCTCATGATCACCCCGTGGACTGATTTGTGCTCCATGGGTTAATCCAATAATCATTTTTTCATTATCCTCAAATATTATATCTATAGATTCATATATAGGAGCATCATGATTACCATAATGATAATCCATGTTTCCCATTACTATAAACAACTTATTTTTTGTTTTTGAGTCTAAGAATTCAATAAATTCGGGAAATTTGACTAAATCTCCTGTAAATAAGGTATAATCGAAAAGTTCCGTTTCAGACAACTCGTTAATTTTACTATAAATTTGTTCTGGACAATCTTTAGCTCTATTCGGTGCATGTAAATCACCTATTATTAAAATTCGAACCATATCCTTTATTTTATTTCTTTCTTTTATTATTAGATTCTTGAACTAAGATCGAGAAATTCCTTATTGTTTCTTCTAAACTGGGAAAGACTGGTATGTTATTTTTGTTAAAAAGTTTTGAGATATGTCTTACTGCCTCTTCTTCGCCCACCAACCACATAAATACTATTTTTTCTGTCTTGTGTGCTGCCATTTCCGGAATATTATACCGTTTACTGAACATTTTTGAGGAAAAAATCATGTTGAAGACTCCTTCCACGTTAGGGTCATCTAATACAGCCTTCCAAATCTTAGTCATTACTTCTTCTTGACTGACCTTATTCATCATCGCCTTTTCCATTGTAGGCCATAAATCTAGGAGAGCAAATCGATTTGGAGGCATCCATTCAGGATAAAGTTCTTTAAGGAGAGCATATGTTTTTTCACTCATAGTTGGAAAGTTTAATCCATATTTCATAGTCAAATCAGCAGAAATTGTGCCAGCACCTCCTGATCCTGCCATCATTGATACATTTCCGAATTTTGGTAACCTTTTTCCAGAATTATATATCATTGAAAATGTTCTTGCAAATTGAAATAAATCATGTAGATTACCCGCGTGGATTACACCTGATTGTTTAATAATAGCTTTTACTAATTGATTGCTTTCTGCTAGTGAACCCGTATGACTTAGGGAAGCTTTTTGTCCTAACGATGTCATCCCACCTTTCAAAAGTATTATTGTTTTATTAGGAATTGATTTTGTTTTCCTACATATTTCAATGAATTTTCTAGGATTTCTAAATGATTCAAGATATAAAATAATAACATTTACAGTAGGATCTTCTATAAAATAATCTAAAAATTCTATTTCACTCAAATCCATTTTATTACCAATTGAACAGGAGTATCTAATACCCATTTCAGGATGATTTCGCATTAAATTCCTTAGATATCCCCCGTTGAGCATGCCTGATTGAGAGATAACGGCGATATTCCCACGTCTATATTCATCAAAAACACCAAAACCAGAAAAAAATCCCCCTTTAGCGTCACTATCACTATCTCCATCGATTTTTGTAAGACCCATACAGTTTGGACCAACAATCCGTATCTTAGAAAAGTTTTCTGTAACTTTTACTATTTTATCTTTTAGTTTAAGTCCAATTTCGCCCACTTCCTCGAATCCCGCAGTTTCTATAAGTGCTCCTCTTACATTTTTCTTGATACAATCTTCTAAAATATCCGGGATAACACTATTAGGGGTATAAAAAATAGCTAAATCAATTTCCTCTTCTATTTCTAATATAGAATTCTTAAATTCTAAGCCCAAAACTTCACCATCTGAATTGGGATTTACAGGAAAGATTTTTCCTTTGAAGTTGTTTGTCAATAAATTTTCGATTATTCGATAACCCCCTTTCGTTTCGTTTTTCGAGGCACCTATTACCGCCACAGTCTTTGGATTTAAAAAGATGTCAATTACGTGATTATCCGACAATTCTAAAACTCCCTTTTTCTATTTATTCTTACTCTTATACTTCTTATATTCCGTATTAACAAACTCATATAATTTTTTTGCGTTTTCGTCTTCTTCAAAATGTTTTATTACTGGGGCTAGAAATTGATTTATGTATTTTGTGACTGCTGGTTTTAAATCAGCGGGGTTCAACTTTCCTTCTTCATAATCTTTCTCTAATTCCTCAAAAGAAGAGTATTCTAAATTTCCACCATATTTTTCAGATCTCTCAATTTTAAAATTATCCAAAAGTTCGAAGAGAATGTATTTGCAATAATCTAAAATAGGGTTTTCAGTTATTTGTTTTGGTGGGCAATAAGCTTTATCAATTTTTCGTTTTACATCAGTAGGTCCATCTAACATGAAAATTGATGTGTCTGGATCAGATTTTGACATTTTAAATTCAACTGCTCTGTCAATCCCCGTTAAATCTGATTTTGGTGGTTTAGTTAAACCCATCAACATGTGATGATGAATAGCCACTGGTTTTGGTCGATCCAACTTCTTTGCTACTTCTCTCGCTAACATATTTACCTTTCTTTGATCTAAACCTAATTGACAAATATCAGCGGGGAGATAAAATATATCTGTAGCCTGCATAAGAGGATAGAGAATTTGTGATGCATAGAGTTTATCTGATTCACTTCTTCCCATTATTTGAGTACATCTTAATATCCTTTTTAAAGTGGTTTCAATCCCAATCTTTAACAATAATTCCCAATATTGTGGTTCTTTGACGAGATCAGAAGCATAAATAAATTCCACTTTGCTTAAATCCATTCCACAAGCTTTCCATAATTCAATAAAGAAATCTCCCACTTTTTTTATTACTTCTAAGTTCCCCCCAAATTTTTTATTGGCAGCGGCATGCCAATCCGCCACCAAAAATTTAAACCGGATACCTGATTTTGTAATTTTGTTAACATTAATTGCTCTTAATAAGCCCTGAGCGATATGGATATTTCCAGAAGGTTCAAAACCATCATAAGCATAGATTTCTTCATTATTTTTCATCTTCCATTGAATCAATTCTCTTAATTCATTTATTTCTATAATTTCTTCCCCAACTTCCTCCAATAAAGCGATCTTTTCATCTAATGTTAGAGACATTTTACCATTACCACACAACTATATAGTGTTGATAATAAGTAAATTGATAAAACTTTTTCGGATTTTAAGATCTAGAATGTATGGTTATAATTAGGATAAAACCTGTGTAAAAAAATAGTGTTATGAAGAATCTATTCTTGTTTACTTTCAATTACTGCTTGAGCCGCAGCAATCCTTGCAACGGGGATTCTAAAGGGGGAACAAGAAACATAGTCCAGACCGATTGAATGGGAAAATTTAATCGAGCTTGGTTCACCGCCATGTTCTCCACAAATACCCGTCTTCAAATCAGGTCTAGTCATTTTTCCAAGCTTTATGGCCATTTTCATTAATTTCCCTACTCCTTCTTGATCAAGAATTTCAAAAGGATTATGTTCAAGGATTTCTTTATTCAAGTATACAGGAAGAAACTTTCCCTCTGCATCATCACGAGAAAATCCAAAAGTCATTTGGGTTAAATCATTGGTGCCAAATGAGAAGAATTCTGCCTCAATTGCAATTTCATCTGCGGTTAAAGCAGCTCTAGGAATTTCTATCATAGTACCAAATTTATATTCAAGTTCTACGTTATACTCCTTAATTGTTTCTAAAGCAACTTGCATTAATTGGGCTTTTACAAATTGTAATTCAGAGATCATTCCTACAAGTGGTATCATAACTTCAGGAATAACCTCGATCCCTTGTAACTTTAGTTCACAAGCGGCTTGAAAAATAGCTTTTACTTGCATTTCATTGATTTCAGGCCATACAATTCCTAATCTACATCCTCTTAAGCCCATCATGGGATTTTCTTCGGAGAGTGACCTGATCAAGCTGATAACCTTATTTTTTTTTTTTATTTCTTCATCTAATGGGCTAATATTTAAAAGTGACTTTGATAGCGCGTTGGTCATTTTGAGTTCTTGTCTTTCTAATTGAACTAATGATAATTCTGGGAGAAATTCATGTAAAGGTGGATCCAATAATCTTATTGTTACAGGTTTACCTTCCATAATCCTGAATATCTCATAGAAATCTCCCTTTTGCATTGGTAAAATTTTATCAAGAGCTTCTTGTCGGACTTCTTTTGTTCTCGCCATTATCATATTCTGAACAATCGGCAATCTCTCTTTATCCATAAACATATGCTCTGTCCTACATAAACCTATTCCTTCAGCTCCAAATTCTAAAGCCTTTTTAGCATCTAGAGGTGTATCTGCATTAGCTCTAACACCAAGAGATTTTATTTCATCTGCTATTTGTAGTAATTCTAGAAATTCTCCTTTTATCTCAGGCTCAATTAATGGAACTTTCCCTTCGATTATTTGCCCAGTTGTTCCATCAATAGTTATATAATCCCCCTCTCGAACAACCATGTCTGCGACTCGAAACTCTTTATTTTCCTCATCTATTTCGATATCTGTGGCTCCAACAACAGCGGGTTTACCCATCCCTCTTGCTACAACTGCAGCATGAGAAGTTTTTCCACCAAATTGAGTTAACACTCCACTAGAAGCATACAACCCATGAACATCGTCGGGTTTGGTTTGTGGTCGAACAAGTATAATCTCTTTCTCCCCCTCGTTTGCTAGTTTTTCCGCTGTATCCGCATCAAAAATTGCAATTCCTGAAACGGCCCCAGGGGATGCACTTATTCCATGAGCGAGAACATGTATTATAGAATTTTCATCTATACTTTTAAATAGTAATTTCGAAATTTTTTTTGGATCTAAACTCATAATTGCTTCTTCTTTCGTAATTAAACCTTCTTTAACCATATCAACAGCGATCTTTACAGCTGCAGAAGGAGTCCTCTTTCCATTCCGGGTTTGTAAAATGTTTAATATTCCATCTTCAACAGTAAATTCAATATCTTGCATGTCTCTGTAATGTTTTTCTAATCTATCCATTGTTTCTAATAATTCAGAATATATCTCCGGAAATTCTTCTTTCATCATATCAAGTTTTTTTGGCGTTCTAATACCCGCAACAACATCTTCACCTTGAGCATTGGTTAAATATTCCCCAAATTTTTCATTTTCTCCGTTTGATGGATCTCTGCTAAAAGCTACACCGGTTGCGGAATTTTGACCTTTATTACCAAAAACCATTGCCTGAATATTAACTGCTGTCCCAAAATCAGGAATATTACTGATTTTTCTATATGTTATAGCGCGCCTATTATTCCAAGATTTAAAAACAGCTTCAATAGAAAGAAACAATTGTTTAACAGGATCTTGAGGGAAAGTTGAACCAATTTCTTTTTCATATAGAGCTTTATAGTCTGCAATTATTTTTTTTAATTCACTAACTCCTAGATCTGTATCGTGAGCATTTCTTCCTATGAGCCTTTTATATTTAGTTAAAATCCTATCGAATTTCTCATCTCCGATACCCATTACAACATCAGAGAACATCTGAAGAAATCTTCTCCATGAATCATAAGCAAAACGCTCATTATTAGTTTGATTTGCTAAACCTAATACACTCTCATCATTCAACCCTAAATTTAGAACGGTATCCATCATTCCTGGCATAGATATTACAGATCCAGAGCGTACACTCACCAATAAGGGATGTTAATAATCCCTTATTGG
>JAGXNR010000132.1 GCA_019894875.1 Promethearchaeota archaeon
GCATTATTAACTAAAATATCAAGATTATCAATCGATTCTAAAGATGAAGCCAATTCTTCCATAAATTCAGGTTGGGAAAGATCTCCTGGAATTATATCAACATTGATGCCGTGTTTTTGCTCCAATTCTGAAGCTAGAGATTCCAACCTATCTTTTCTTCGAGCTGTAATAATTAAATCAAAACCTTGAGAACTCAAGATTTTTGCGAACGAATCTCCTATTCCTGAACTCGCGCCAGTTATTACTGCTACACCTGGTTTTTCTACATCCATAAAATTTGTTTTTTCTGTCATAATTTCACATTAGTTAGTTTTTTCTTTAAAGTTACTCTTAAAATGTTAAGTTAACTTTTAGCTAGACTAAATGTTTTTATCCTTTTAAATATCTTATAATCGCTCTTAATGCAAAAAGGACACAAATCTAAACTAATATTCAATTTTCTCCCATGGATTTTCAGACCAATAGAGAAGTACATCGTCTTTTAGTTTTTTGTATACCTTATTTTGAAATTCTAAATAATCCAAATGAACTAAAGTTTCACTAATTGCAAGGATCCTATTCATCTGGTCCAAATCTTCCCCGAAATGGTGAAGCGCAATCTGAAGAGGAGTTATAGGATTATTATGAATGATTTTTGATATTTCAAAAAGACGATTTTGATGGTGATTTTTAATTGCGGTAATCCGTTCATGGGGATCATAGATTATTTGCTCATGACCTGGTAAAATGATTTTAGAATTTAGCTTATCGATTCGATCCAAAGATCTAAGGTAGTGTTCTAAAATATTCTCGAAATTATTATTTTTGTTAAACTCTTCAGCACCCGGGATTACCAAAGTGCCCAAATGGGGTGTAATCTTACTTAATATATGGTCTCCAGAGAATAGAATCCCTTTTTTAGGATAGTTTATACAAATATGACCAACCGAATGACCTGGCGAATGTACAATTTGTAGCTCACCATCTACGATTCTATCATCATTATTAAGTAATAAGTCTGGTTCAATGTACTCAAATCCCATTCCCCCTCTACCAAACCTTTGCATCATTAAATCAACCTCTTCCTTCTTAAGACCGTAACTAATGAGTAGTTGTCCTCTTTCCTTTATTTTTTCTTCCAAGTTCGTATTTTCACTTAATTCCTTTCTTAATTTAGCTAATTCATGAGCAGATTCATGTATACATATTTTAACGTCTGGGTTTGCTTTTTTGAGAACCTTTACGAGACCTGTGTGATCTGGATGCTCGTGTGTTATGATGCAATAATCAATATCTTCAAGTTTTATCTGTAGATCTTTTAAAGCTTTATAAAAAGCATTTTGCCAATATTTCCAAGAATAACCCGCATCGATAAGTACAATATTATCTTTTACTGTAAAAAGATATAAACTAACAATATTAGAGAAGCCGACATTAATCTGATTGATACCTTCTAAATTAAATATTTTATAATATTCGAAATTTACCATCGTAAACATTCTTGAGAAGAATTTTTTTAATTCTTCAAAATCATTAATTTTTTTCCCTACTTCAGGAAACTCATTTACCATAGGAGATTTAATATTATTTTCAAAAAACTCATCAAAGGGTTCACCACTCTCAAACAAAAGTATATAAAAATCATAAGAAAACCAAAAAAAATTTTGAAGTAGATCTTCCGGAAGCTCAATTCTTTTAGAAACTTCTTTAATGAATTGTCTAACTGATGTTTGGGGTTTAAATTTATTAAATTCTTGAAAAATTAGGTTCTTTTGCTCTACATCTAATGTGTACAAATTGATTAATCTTTCTGCTTGGTCTCTATCGATTGCAAAATCAGTACTCATTTAAACTATTAAACCTCGTTTATAAGAATTTAAAATTTTTAACCAAATGCCTTTTTTAAAAATAAAAGATAAAGAATAGTAATAAATTTTCTCTTTAAGGTTCATTAAATACTT
The DNA here is from genome assembly GCA_019894875.1 of Promethearchaeota archaeon. The sequence goes on from JAGXNR010000132.1 coordinate 1,941, forward strand.
TTCAGAATAAGTGATCTTACCATAATGTCATTGATTCAGAAAAAAGCTTTCTAAGATCCTCTGCACTTGCTGGTCGGGGAGATAACTTGGTTACGCGGTGCTGGGGTAGGGTTCCTTGAACCAAATCTTCTATATCACTTTCTACAAAACCAACCGCTTCAAGACCGTTGGGCATTCCCGTAGCTTTCATTAGTTTAATCAGTTCAGTTGCAAGAATTTCTCCGGCATCCTTTTTATCAACATTTGATATATCTACTCCCATTAGTTGTGCTGCATATAGATGTAATTCTGGATCTGTTTGAGCAGTAAATCTAAACACTGCAGGTGATGGAAGGACGACGGCCATACCATGTGGAATTATTGGATGTTTTGATTTAATCCCTTCAGGTAAGTATTCACGAACCATACCTGACACCGGGTAAGACATTCCATGAACTAAATGAACACCTGCATTTCCAAAACCTATACCTGCAAACGTAGATGCGAGAATCATTTCTGATCTTGCTTCATCATCGGAAGGATCTTCAACTACACGAACTATGTTTTTTGAAACCATTTCAATTGCTTTGGAAGCCCAGAGGTGGCTAATTGGGTTTCTACCTTGATATGCCGGGCGTAAGTCGAGACTCTCTGGTACAGGGCGACTATAATACGGAAGGGCTGTGAGTGATTCTAATGCATGACAAAGAACGTCAAATCCGCAAGAAGCCGTAGCTATTTTTGGTACGGTTCGTGTATTATTAGGATCTATGATTCCCATGACAGGTCGTAATGCTCGATGGGCAATACCTGTTTTTGCATGCATTTTGACTAAATCAAATATTGCAACTCCAGTGGTTTCACTTCCGGTTCCTGCTGTTGTTGGAATTGCTATCATCGGTTTTAATGGTCCTGGTATAGGAAGTCCTTGGCCAATCGGGGCATTAACATAAGCTAAAAAATCATTAGGATGAGTTGAATACAAGTTTGCTACCTTAGCGGTATCCATACTTGATCCTCCCCCAACGCCGATGAAGCCATCGAAGTTACCTTTAGTCGCAAATTTAATGGCATCTTTGAAGGAAGAATCGGTAGGTTCTACACGTGCTCTATCAAACAAAATCGTTTCTATATTTTCTTTTTTTAAGGCTTCAAGGGTGACAGACACAGGTTCACTATTGGTTAAGTTTGGATCCGTGACCACCATCACTCGAGTTGCCCCAAGTTTTTTCATATCGTACCCGACTTCACATGTCACACCTGGACCATATTTGATACTAGATGTAGCCATTGTGAAGGCTGTTTCATATTTAATGTCTTCTTTTTTTCCCATTTTCATCAACTTCTATTAGTTTTTTTTAATATTAAAAATTAATCCCATTCAATTTTTGTGCTTCCATGAAATCTTTCAATTATTACACGTTCTTGGGTAAAAAACTTCAATGATTCATAACCTTGAGCGCGAAGGGTACCAAAAAATGAATCTTTAGCTCCCGCAAATGGAAACCAAGCAAGAGGAGCCACCACTCCGATATTTATACCTAATTGAATATTATAGATCTCATCTCGGAAAAAACGAGCTTCTTCTCCGCTTTCCGTGTAAATTGTCACAGCATTACCTTTCGGGTTTTTATTGATAATATTTACTGCTTCCTTTAAATTTTCTACACGATCAAGGCAAGCAACAGGTCCAAAAACCTCTTCATCGTAAATTTTCATACCAGGTTTAGCTTTTTCAAAGAAACAAGGTCCTAAGAAATAACCTTTTTCATATCCTGGTATTTTTACACTTCGACCATCTAAGATTAATTCAGCTCCCTCATCAATCCCACTTTGTATTTGGTCATGAAGATTATTAAGAGATTTTCTCGAGACTACAGGTCCCATAAAAGTTTCTCTATCCATCCCATAACCAATTTTTAGCTCTTTTGTTGCTTTAAGAAGCTGTTCTTTGAAATCCTCGTAAAATGATTCTTTTCCTACAGTCATCAACACTGCTCCGGATAAACATCGTTGCCCAGAATTACCAAAAACGGAGTTCATTATATTAGGCATGATTTTTTCAACATTAGCTTTTTCCGTAATGACTAAGAAGTTATTAGCACCTCCGTGACATTGAGCTCGTTTACATAAGCTACTGACTTTTCTATAAATTGCCTGAGCTACGGGGGTTGAGCCAACACTTGATACACCTACAATATCAGGATGTTCAATTAACTGATTAGCAATTTCAACATCACCATGGATAAAATTAATAACTCCTGGTGGAAATCCCGCCTTATCAATATATTTAAAGATATTTTGAAAAGCCAATGGCGTTTGTTCATTTGATTTTATAATGTATGTGTTACCCGCAGCTATCGCGAATGGTAAGAACCAAAAAGGTATCATGGCGGGAAAATTAAACGGAGGAATCATTAAAAAAACACCTAAAGGTTCAAGGATTGAATATTCATCAATCCCCGTAGCAATATTGTGCATATATTGCCCTTTTTGATACTCAGGCACAGTAAATGCTGCCTCAATCATTTGATACGACCGGATAACTTCTCCTGCTGCTGCATTCCATTCTTTTCCATGGTTTATCACAACAGATTCAGCAATCTCTTCAATATTGTCTTTAATTAGGGTTATTAATTTAAAAAAGGGTTGAATTCTTTGGATCCCCGGTACTCTTTTCCAATCTGGAAAAGCATCTTTAGCTGCTTTGACGACCGATTTTACTTCTTCTTTTGTAGACATTGGAACTTTACCGAGTGGCTCATCTAAAGCAGGATTCATATATTCAATCAATCGGCTACTTTCTGAATCTACAAACTTTCCATTAATATAATTCTTTAAGACCTTCATGTATAAATCAAATTTTTTTTTTCTAATTAATGCAGTAATTGTAAAAAATAAATTTGGAAAATAATTAAATATTTATAAGCTTTTTTCCATACTTCTTCAATAATAACTAATGGTAGATAACTAAATTACAAATAATATTAGAAAGATGAATGAATTAGACGAAAGACTTGTACCCGAGGATCTTCGCAAATCTTATACTAGTAAAGAGATCCTTACTATCGAGCAAAAACATATTATCCCTGCGGTCACTCACTATTTTGAAGATCCAATCCTGATTGTTGGAGGTAAAGGTGCGACAGTAGAAGATGATTCAGGTAAGCAGTATATTGATTTGTTTTCAGGTATATGCACCAAAATTACTGGATATAACCACCCAAAATTCATCGCAACTCTTAAATGGCAAGCGGAACATCTGATTTATTCAAGTACACTGTATTCCACTATTCCTTACGCCGTGCTCTCCCAGAAATTGGCTCAAATTGCTCCTTCTGGGTTATCCCAAGCCTTTATTCTAAATAGTGGATCGGAAGCTAATGAATCTGCTTTATTTATGGCACGAAAATATAGAAATAATCCTTATATCATAGCTTGTACTCATGCTTATCATGGACGTACTCAATTAGCTCGAGAAATATCAAGTGCAGGTTGGCGTACTGTACCTGAATCTCATCCTCCTGGTGTTCGCTTTACCCCCTATGGATATTGTTATCGGTGTTCTTTTGGGAAGGAATTTCCTGAATGTGATTTTGAATGTGCTAGGTATCTCCGTGAAGTCATCCGAACTCAAACGAATAATGCTATTGCTGCCTTTATTGTCGAGCCTATCCAAGGAGTTGGTGGCATTGTCCAACCACCTCCAGAATTTTTCCGAATCACCTATGAAATTGTAAAAGAATATGGAGGTCTTTTCATAGCAGATGAAGTTCAAACAGGCTTTGGACGTACGGGAGATCGTTGGTGGGGTATTCAACAATCAAACGTAACCCCAGATATCATTACAATAGCAAAAGGTTTTGGTAGCGGTATTCCAATTGGAGGGTTTTTAACACGCCCAGAATATGCTGCAGAATATACTACAACAGATAGTTTTACCACATTTGGCGGTAATCCATTGTCATGTGCAGCAGCAGTAGCGGTTATCGAAATTATCCAAGAAGAACAGTATCTAAGTAAAGCTAAGAAACTTGGGGCTTTAATTAAGAAACAACTTCTAACTCTTAAGGCAGATCATAAACTTGTTGGTGATGTTCGTGGACAAGGAATGATGTTAGGAATTGAACTCGTTCGTGATCAAAATACCAAGGAACCTGCTACTCAGGAAATGCTTCAAGTTATGGAATTCTGCAAACAAAATGGATTGTTGATTGGTAAAGGAGGAATCGACGGGAATGTTATAAGAATTCAACCCCCACTTGAGCTAACAAAAGACCAAACTGAAAAAGCAATGCAAATTCTTGATTCGGCTTTTACTGAAGTGGAACTAAAAATGGGACATTCAATTCGAGTTTAGCCATGCTATTTTTTTTTGCATATCAAATTATTAACACATTTAAGCTATAAGTTATAACTTAAACTGATAACTCTAATAAAACATCAAATTTTCTAGATATTTGGAATTAGTTTTATTTTTAGAGATAGATTGAAACATTTTCATAAACGAAATTCAAATTAAACTTCACAAAAAAATATATTGGCGAAAAGTTTTTAAATACTTAAAAAGAAATTTTAGCTGAAAAATAATAAAAATAAATCAAGTAATCCTTCATGAGCGAAGAAGAAAAGTTTGAAGCGATAATTCAGGAGATTAAAGATATTTATCTATTCTTAATTCAGGGGGAACCAACTCCTGATGATGAAATAGAGGCACGTACAAGTCTTATTGAATTAATTCAAAAATTAAAAAATGTTAATTCGTATCAAGTCGGTGAAAATATCCACTTATTAGAGGATGTTCTTTCTAGTTTAGAGAATTGGGATACACTTGATTTATGGTTTACAGAATCAGAAATACCCGATTATATTAAGAAAATTATAAACTTAACTGACAAAGTACCTGAGATTGAAATTAAAGAGGAAACCGAGGAATTATCAACTGAAGAAGAAGCTGAACCAAGTATAGCCCAAATTGATATTAAGGAGATTGTAGATCAGGTCTCAGATAAATTTAAAGATGAGATCGACGGACTTAAGCAAAAGATTGATTTTTTACAGCATGAGATTGATGAGAAAGATGAAAAAATTAATCAGGGCCCTCAGAAAAAGGTAATTAAAATTACTCCTAAGAAGAATGTAAAATTACCTCCCCCACAGATTAAAATCCCCTCTATTAAGAAACCTGAAAAGCCTCCTCAAATCCTTGGGCAGACAAAAATAGAACCAGAAAAACCGAAAGAAAAAATTGGGCTTAATTCAATTGAGGAAGTTCAAGTCAAAATAGAGAAAGAAATAGAAAAATTAAAACCTATTCCTGCTGCTCCTCTCCCTCCAAATCTCCCTCCACCTCCAAAACCCCCCCCATCTCAACAACTATCCTCAAAACTCGGGGTTATACCAAGTGATGAAGGTTTCCATGAAGAAAAGAGTAATTCCAATAACC
>JAGXNR010000133.1 GCA_019894875.1 Promethearchaeota archaeon
GAACCATAGATGACTGCTGTGAGAAAAAATAAGAGCCCCCAGAGCATACCTTTTAAGGAACGAGAAATCATCTATTTAGAAAATTTACAATAGTTTAAAAGATTTTTTAGCAGAATATTAAATAGTACTTAGCCTAACTATAAAATTACAAAATGTTTTTAATCATCCATCGAAGGGCTTTCATAACTTTCTGATCTTCCTCTAAAACTTTTATAGGAAAATATCTAATTTTTCTCCCCTTTTCTTTTAGGTTTTCTATTTCAAAAGTATTATGAACCAATTCTTTTTTGTCGTCATCATCATAACTAAATTTATTCCCGATTATTAAAACTGGAACAGGTGAAGATTCAAGTTCTATAAATTTATCCTCAATAATTTGATACATGCGTTTGGTTTCTATAATTGAATTCTCATCAGAAAGTTTAAAAACTAGAATTAACCCTTGAGAATGCTGTAAGCAATCTTCAAAAGAATTAAAGGCTTTACACCCAAATTCACATTTAACTTGATCAAAATATAGAATCTCAAGATTTTCAATTATAACCTCATAAATCCTGGTAGGTAAGTCATTGTTTTTTATATTCAAAAATTGAATTAACTCAATATTTTTTAGAAGTGTTTTCTTTCCAGTTTTAGGTGATCCAATAATGAATATCTTTTTAATCAGTTTTTGATCTTTAATTGGTGTCTCTAATCGATATTTGGGGCTTAATTTTCGAAAATACTGATTATAAATTTCTAGAAATGCATTTTTAAGTTCCTTACCCGCATAATTAAGAACATTTTCTTCAGCAGATATATTCTTCTTCAAGTGTAAAAGAGGGATAAGCTCATTTAAATCTTTTATATCCTCTGCGAAATCCTTTAAGATTGGTGTTTTCGAATCTAAATATTTAAAAACATCAACGATTTCATCTTTAAAAAAAGCTGTTTTAATCATAAAGGTGATCATTAACAATTCCTTACCACCTCGCGCAATATTGGAATCTAAATAAAAAAGATGATTTACAGTCTGATATTTTCTGTATGCAAAGATAAATGTACCCTCTTCATCATTAAATTCAAGAATTCTATCTAAATCAGGAGCACCTACTACATCTTTTAAAGGTTCACGACAATATAATTTTGAAGGACCGATCACTTGGTCAAAATAAGATATACAGAGGATTTGGTCTTGAGACATTTTGAATTCTTTATTCTTCGTTATTTTAAAAAATTATTGTACTTTTCACTGAAAAAGTAAGTTTTCCTATAATATAAAATTTATATTTATATTTTGAATTTGAGTAGACTTAGAACGCGAATATCAAAAAAAATAATAAAAAAAATTCAAGCTAATTGGTTAATGAAAAAATCCCATGATAAAATTAATCCCGCTCTCGTAGGAAGACATTGTACAGACTATTAATGTGAAAAGCAGTGCAACAACGATAGTGCCTGGTATGATATTTCCGCTCTTCTGATAGATGATTGTAAAGAAAACAGAGCTCAGTAGAAATACAGGGATTGCGATAGGTAGGAAGGAACCAAAGTAAAAGAAGTCATTCATAACAAGAGCTATAATAAGTAGATAAGTAGACATATATAAAATAAGAAATCCAAATTGTAATAACGAGATTTTCATAAGATCTTTAATCCCTCGATCGAATTTATTTTGGAGAATTCCCTGCCCTAGAAGACTAAAAACCATAAAAATGATGAAAAAGATTGGAAAAACTAAAAATAACCAGGGAATTTTCACAAGTGAAGGAATTATTCCCATGTAATTTAGTCCACTTGAAAGATAAATGACGATGAAAACAATTATAGCTAATATTATCCCAAGCAGAAACTGGCGAATTAGATTATTCCTAGATCCTTGAAAAGGTTTTTTCAAAATAGTAACTAATGATATATCAATCTTCTTTCCCAGTCTCCATAATAATACTAAAATTCCGAATGTTTGCCCAAAGAGAAGTGCTAATACAAATCCAGCAATAGGTACGTATAAGAAGAGTACAATCGGGACAAAAATAAGAATTCCCGGTAGCCCCAACAACAGTGAGTATAATAGTGTTTTTATTGATAGACTTCTTATAGAATTCCCTTCTAATTGTATTTCGACGTCTTCATTTTCCTCAGCTTTTAAGAGTAACTTTGAGAGGGGATCAACTATTAATAAGAAGAATCCAATTCCCCCGAGAAGTTGTAGAAATAATATAAGAAGCCTAATATTTGCATAGAAATTCTCATCTATCGGTTTTACATCAGGAAACGTATTCATTACAAAATTCCTAGTTTCTCGTATAAAGTCAGGATCCCAATCTCCTAACACATGATTAGAGTTATCATCAAGATAAATCATTGCAGCATTTCCATCTTGAAAGCTACCATAGAGTTTATTTACATCTAACTCGGAGACAGGTTTATCAGTATAATCCGATAAACCTACTTTAAGTTCTTCTGGTGTAATTAATTCATCGTATCGACCAAGGATCATGAGGATGTTAAGAGGATGAGTTGAATTTCCCTTTCGTACTCCTTCTGGTAACCATGTGCAAGCACCAATAAAACAATGGAAATTTGTAGATTCATTAACTATTTGTATTCCCGGAAACCCACCCATAGAAAAACCAAAATATCCAAGAGCACTTGTATTAATATCAGACCTTGAATTTAAGTAAGAAACTATTGCATCAATATCATTGGTGAAGGATTCCCAATCGGGAGTTCCCGTACTCTGACCATGACCCCTAAAATCGAAAGTAACAGCAACGAACCCCGCTGCAGCTAGTTCGATAGCATTTCCGGTCAACATCTCTTTATTTGACATCGATCCATGACCTAAAATCACTGCTTTTTTATTTAATCCTGTTCTCCTTGGTTCAAACACATTAAATGAAATACTAACTCCATCTGTAGTTTGTACTGTTTGTCCATAAGTAGATTTAACACCCAATGGGATAGAAAGTATCAAAACAGTTCCAGCAATAAAAATGAACAGAAATATACAAACTAGAATAAGTTTCTTTTTTGTAAAATTTAGTTGAATCATAATTTAAATAAAAATTTGTTAAAGAATATTACTAATTAATTAGTATTTTGCTTAAAAGTTAATTAATCTTAATGATTTATTGGAAAAAAAAGTAAAAAAAAAGGAGTTAATTAATTTAATAACCAAGTCTTCTGCTTAAATAAATAATTCAATATCGAATGTAGCTGTAGCGGTTATGATGTTTCTCAATGAGAACTTAAAGTATTTCACCGCTTCATCGTATATTCCATTTTCTATCAATTGTAAAGCAGTGTTATAGTCTTCTACTGCTTTTATGATAAATTTATTATCCTCACTGACAGTTTCAAGAGCCTCTATCATTGCTTGATCTACAATATATTGAACTAAGAACATTATAGAATCAATTACTTCATAAGTATCCACACCCATTTCACCGACTATCATCAATAATTCCACTGACTTCTTAATTTTATCAAAACTTTCATAGATCCTATCTATTTCAAACTTCTCCTTTGCTTGAGTTAAGAATAAGATCGCTTTTTCCATTGAATCATGTGCTTCCTCTGGAATTTCAAGACTCAATAAAGTATCGATCACATTTTCAATGTATTCCGGAAGAGGGATGACATCTGGACCATCGTCCCAGATTGGATAATTATCAGTAGCTCCTGCAGCACCTGAAATATTATAAGGAACATCACCAATCCCATCATCATTCAAATCAACTCCAGTATAATCATCCCAATAATTACCGATTGTTCCGTTATCCCATTCATTATTAGTACCATTATCTTCAGCCTGAATATTATTATCTATGAAAATATTAAGATAAATTAAGCTTTCTATGCTGTATCTATCAGCAGCAATTCCTACCTTGAGATTCTCACTAATATTATTCTTAAGAATTGTATTCCCTATACACCATGCCTCAATGTAATCATAAGATTGTAAAGTAATTCCGTTTCCCTTATTTTTGTATACAGTATTATTTTCTATTCTGTTATAATTAGATTCTTCAATTAATATCCCTTCCTGTTCACTGTTGACAATAATATTTTCTTCACAAATATTATTATTGCTATTGTATATCCAAATCCCCCAAGAGTTAGCATATAACGTATTGCTTTCAATAATATTGTATTTACTTCCTCCTTGGATTAAAATTCCACTATAAATATGGTTGACAATAAGATTTTCTGAGATTATATTAAAATAACTCTCTTGTCCTATAACAATCCCGTGTTGACCGTTATTAACGGCTATATTTCCGGTTATTATGCAATTATTGTGCCAAAAATTCAATTGTATTCCCATCCATGTGTTATCAATCAGTATATTGTTAGAAATATTAAAATTACTACCCCTTGCGATATAAATCCCCAGAGAGTTCTGTGAACAATTATTGTTGATTATCTTTCCGTTATCAGCATAATATAGATTGATTCCAGCTTTTGTAAATCCAGAATTAGTAAAATGTGAATTTTTTATAATAAAATATTTGTTTGAATACTTAATCTCAATACAGCTCTTTATACCCTGACCATCTATTGAAATATTTTCAATAAGGTAAGGATCAGTAATGGTTCCTGAACCACTACACCATGCTTCATTAGCAACTTCTTCCCAAGTATATCCTTCATTCCCAGTATCATCTATTATAATTGGATTAATTTCCAGATAATTTGGAATTGGAACGGGATTAATTATATGGAAATAGTCTCCTATAGATGCTTCATTACCAGAAGTGTCATTTGCATAAATCTTAAAGGAATATCCATATAAGGTGGGGTAAGAAGTGGCATTCCAATTTATACTATATAAATCCCCAAAATCCCAATTCATATAATTGGTTTCAATAAATGTCCCATTTGGATAGTAAAAATCAATGGTAACCGGTGAATCTACTTGTACATTATCAGATATAAGTACTTTAATGCTTAAATTTCCCATCGCACATTCCACTTTTGCATCATAATAAATTATGTTCATCTTAGGTGCGAGGGAATCCACAAAAGGTCTTGTTATTTCACTTGAAACGTCGTAAAACCATATTTTCCTAAAAGGATTTATATGAAATCCTGTGACATTAAGAATATATGCAAGATGGTGAGGGGTTACACAGCAAAATGCATATGGCATAAGTTCTTCAACTAAATATTGTTGAATCTCGTCATAAATAAGCTCCCTTAAAGAAGAATCTGTTTCTAACAATCCTTGTTCCAAAAGTGTTTCTAGGTATGGATCATTAACTTGTGCATAATTTGATTTAGATTGTGATGAAAAATGCAAATTAGTATAGAAAAGTGGATCATTGTAATAAGCTCTTTCTCCAATACAATAGAGATGCATTGAATCTGGATCAAATACTAACGTATCAAGGAATTCACCCCATTCCATCATAATTATGTTCAATTTAATCCCAATTCTTTCTAAATTAGCATTTAATAATTCACCAGTTCTTTGAGAAGTAAGACCTCCCAGGTCTATATAAGTATAAGTGGCTATTGGATTATTTATCGCGGCATTTACCCATTCAACATCGGCATTAATTTCGTAATCACAAATACCTGCATCTATAAGTCTCTTCCTTGCTTCAGTGATATTCATTTCTGCTATCTCGAATGACCCGTTGGAATATAAGATCTCTTCTGGGACTGGAGATCTTAATCGAGTTCCTTCACTATTATGACAAATATCCTTAATGAAATAAGAATAGTTAAAAGCGTAAGAGATCGCTTGACGAATTGTTTTATTTATAACATTATTGTTCATTGAGATGAAATATGTCACAGTGCTATTTCCACTCTCTACATTAATCATAGGATCTTCTATAAACGTTTCTAAAATAGAATCCAATGGATTATACAAGGCATCTATATCCCCGGATAATAAAGCTTGATTTCTTAATTGGGAATCATGAATAATAGAGAATTTTAAATGAGTTAGATTTGCAACTCCTTGATGATAATTATCAAAAGCATGAAGTATTAATTCTTCTCTGTTCAAAAATCCATCATATACAAAGGGACCGGTTCCAACGAAATCCCCCGTGTCATGATCTATATATTCGGTTGCTGGTGTTGATAATGGTGACATAATACCCGAACCGCTAAAACAGAGTAATCCTTCAAATGCACCATATGGACGATTTAATACAAATTTTATAGTGTTTGTGTTAACCACCTCAGTTCTATTAATTATAGGAGTACCATCATCCCAAAGGTATAAATAATCAAAAAGAGGTGGAGTAATTGGTTCTGGTGTATTTCCTGATGCATTCATAAAATAAGCAAGCCTTTCAAAACTCCATTTAACGGCAAATGCATCAAAATTAGTCTGATCATGAAATATAATTCCTGAGTTTAGTGGAATAGTATAATTTAATCCATCAGATGACCAAATACCTTTACTTGAGGCTAATCTTGGAATAATAGGAAGATTAGGGTCGGATAAATTATAAGCATACAACGTTTCAAAAACTTGGTCAATCACTACCCAAGAATTAAAACCGAAAAATCTATGCGGATCTAATCCCTGAATATGATTTATCCCAAATATAAAATATGTTTCATCTTCGAGGTCATTTATAGTAAGATTTCTTTCTATATTGAAATCAATAAAACCTATATTATTTGTAATCTCATTATCATGTTGATTAAAATATACAGCTCCAAATAAAAAAAGAAATAAAGCTATTATAGTAATTAATTTGTGATTATGATTATTCATAATTTTCTTCCCATAGATTTTTGAAAAATTTTTTGAAATTAGTAATAAATATCCAAGCAAAATTTAAAAACCTAGCGAGACAAAAATGTCGTAAATATTTATAGAGATCAAGTTTATAATTTTATAAAAGCAGTAGAATTGAAATTAAATAAGAGGTGAGATATTATAGGAGATTTCAAAAAGATGGAACAAGCATATAAAGCATCTTCAAAGATTCTAGAGAAACGTATGGGTAAAGAACGTCCAATGGACTTAGAGATCTTAAAAAAAGTAAGTGAGTCTTCGATTATAATTGTTACTGGATCGTATGATAAAATAGAAATGGTGTTAGATATGATCAAAGTCCCTTATGTATTGATTCAACCTAATGAGGTGGGACAAATCGAACTAAGGCCAGATCAAATATTAATAATTAATTGTCCGGGAGATGTCTATGATGAAGCACTTCCTAAAGTTCATACTTTCGTAAAACAAGGGGGATTTCTCTTTACTACAGATTGGGCTCTACAAAATATATTAGAGAAAATATTCCCGGAATTCGTAAAGTATAACCAAAGACCAACTGGAGATGATTGCGTTGCTGTTCAAGTTGTCGATAAAACCAATAAATTTTTAGAAGGATTATTTAAAGCTGATGAA
>JAGXNR010000134.1 GCA_019894875.1 Promethearchaeota archaeon
GGAGTGACAGTCCCGAATGCTAGACCGGGCTACACTATAGCCGCTTCAATTTTTTGTAAATAAAAAATTAATCAAAATAAATGTATTTAATAAATAAAAATATAAAAATTTTGCGTTTGAAATCTAATTAGACACATCTAATACTCTAATAGAAAGATTTATATTAATAAAAGGTAATGTAGATAATAAGGAATATTTAGGTATAACAATATTATTTAATCGGCAATATGCCACAATTATACATGCTCGATTCAAGAAATTTCAGATCGGTTTTACACGAATTAGAAAACAATGATGAAGAATTTATTTCAGTATTAGATCGAGTTATAAGTTTTGCGGTAAATATTATAAAGAATACAGAAGAACTTAGAGAAGAAATTATAGATTACGATGATATTTATCAGATCCTATTGACTGATATCAATTTTAACTTCTGGATTAAGCTATCCAACGGTTCTATTACATATAAAAAAGGGATTAACAGAAACGCAACTTTAAGAGTTAGATATACAAAAGACATATTTATTAAAATCCTTAAACGCGAGATGGGAGGCGTAGATGCGTTCATAAAAGGGAAAATTAAGGTAGATGGCGATTGGGGTAAGGGCTTGAGATTTATTAAAATTTTTAGGTTATTTTTTAAATATATTGAGAATGGAAAAAAGAAAAAATAGTTCCTTTTTCATTTCTAGGTTTAATTAACTATTTTTAATTTTAAAAAATGATTTCTATATTTTTCATAGCAAATATTTTTTTGAAATAATACATGAAACTATTATAACTTAGTTGATAATAATTTTTTAAAAGTATACTTATAAATTTATCAGATTTAGACCAAAAATGGGCCTGTAATCTAGTCTGGATAGCTATTATATAGTCCAGAAAGGGTGCCCGGCTTCGGGGACTTGAGGGAATATATCCCTCAGTTGAAGAGACTGGGATGTCGCAGGTTCAAATCCTGCTAGGCCCACTTTTTAAATTGTTAATCATTATGAAATAACCTCACGGTAAATGCAGTCCCTTTATTTCTTCCTTCAGACTGAACAAGGATTTGACCACCGTGTAATTCTACAATTTCCTTTGAAATAAATAAACCCAAACCTGATCCTTCGATATCTACACCTAAATCCTTACCATATCTTTCAATTTTCCCAAATTTTTCGAACAACATCTCTTTTTCCTTGTTGGTTAGACCAATTCCTGTGTCTTTTATTTGCAGATCGGTATATTCAGGATTGTGAAAGAGGTTAATGAAAATATTACCGTTAATCGGTGTATTTTTAATAGCATTAGAAAGAATGTTTGTTAATACTTGTTGAAGTCTAATTTTATCTACATTGATTTCCAATTTATTTGGAAGGTCTGACATCAAAATCAGTTCACGACTCTCAATCAAATAATCCATTTCATTAATACATTCCTTAATAATTCTAACAACATCATACGTTTGTATATTCAATTCAAATTATAACCAATATTTCTGATCAAACAAACCTGTTAGCATTAAATGCAAGTATTGAAGCAGGAAGAGCAGGTGAACAGGGAAGAGGGTTTGCGGTAGTGGCTGATGAGGTTCGAAAACTAGCTGAGGAATCAAAATCAGCTGTTCGTGAAACTAATGATAAGATAAGAAATGTAATTAGTAAGATTAACAGTTCGTTCAGTTCAATGGAAGGAATAAGTGCCCCAGCAGAACAGCAAACTGCATCAATGGAAGAAGTTACTGCAACTGCACATAAGTTAGGCACTTTAGCAGAAGGTTTAAAAAATTCATTAAAATCTGATAGATAAAAACAAACTAATTTTTTCAAAATTTTCTGCAATTTTGACACTTATCTATTATTTAGATAAGCTTTTTTTATTATTTTTAAGGATAAGGGTAAAAAAATTTATATATGTGTAAAAGAGTATCAATATGTAAAAAAAGAAGAAATCTTATTAGGTCAATAAGTTGGTGAAAACTATAACTGATTATAACGAAGACAAAGAAAGAATCTCATTATATGTATCTAAAGATATTAAAGAAGAATGGCAAACTTTTGCAAAGAATAATGATTTTTCAACTCTTTCAAAATTAATTCGAGAAGCTCTAAGATTCTTTATACAATGTAGAGGTCTAAATCTCCCCAGTCTTTCTCACGGTTTAAAAGAACCTTTAACTTCAATTAAGGGGTATTTACAATTAATCATTGAAACGTCTGGAGATTCATTGAATGACAATGTAACTTCTACAATAAAAAATGTTTTGAACCAATGTTCAATTCTTGAGAATAAAATCGTAGATTACTTAGATAAATTTGAACCCGAGAAGGATGATTTTGACTCAGATACTCGTATTGAATATGATTTACTGTTAATTGAAGATGATGTTGAAACGGTCAATTTATTAATAAGTTATTTTGGATCGATAGGAATAACGTGTAAAGGGGTTTTAAGTGGATTTAAAGGGTTAAAGGAATTGAAAAGATATACTCCAAAGTTAGTATTACTTGATATAATCTTACCTGATATAAATGGTTATGAAATTTTAGAAAAAATGAAAGCAGAGGAAACATTAAAAGATATTCCTGTTTATTTTCTAACGGCTATTCCAAATGTAGAGGTTGAGAAAAAAGTATTAGAATTAGGAGCTGCTGGTTCGATTTTCAAGCCCTTCAACTTAACTGATTTTGAGGTAATATTCAAATATATCAAGAAGCAATAGAAGTTTCACGGATTTCCCATAGAAAGTATCATCGACTGCAACATATACTGCAAAATCAACATGTTCCCACTCCGGTTTATATTTCAGAAACTCTAATTTTTCCTTTTTGGTGGTTCAATATGCTCAAGAGAAGTTAAATGAGTCAGTGAAGCGTCATAAAAATCGTCTTGCGACTCCGAAAACCGCCCCTCAGCGCGGACCCATTGCCCCACTTTCGGAATGAATCCGTACTTATTGATTTTTGAAGTATTTACTAGTACAGAGTAGTATTCAAATCCAACTAAGACTCGTAAAGACATATATCCATAGGTATAACTACGGGTAATCTTACGGGCACCGTTCCTTACTTCTACTATTCTCCCCTCAACCGTTTTAAGCCCGTTGCTTGTCATCTTGTTTATTAGTAAATGTATTTTTGTTCTAATATTTTTTTATTTCATCTAAATAGGGGGAGACTAAAAGTTTTCTTTATGTTTTTTTGAATCTTCAATCTTGATTCTTCTTATTTTTCCTCGAATTCTTTCTCGTTTTGCTTTTACTTCAGGATTAAAATAAGTTTCTACTTCATAAAAATAATAAGATCTCTTGATTACTTGCTATTAATTGCAGTTTTCTTTTTCTTTTCAAAAAAGATAATTTTTTTTCAACTAATAGTATGAGAAGATAAATGGTCGACAACGTTTATTAAGATTTGTTCTTTAAACATCCGATTCTCATCGAGCATAAAACCAAATTTTCTAATTTTTAATGCTTTTTTTCGCCATTTCATCAGGTTATAGGGTAAGAAAAAACCGTATTTCTTTTCTAATCGTGAAATAATTATCCTAATTTGTATTTTTAACGTTGTATCTAAGTTCCAATCCCGACCGCGCTCCCGATGTGTAAGGATACAAATCCGTTTAATATTCACCTTGATATCATTGAAGCATTGTTGTTCTATACTGTTATCTCTGAATCGTGCCAGCTTGAAAGACTTTTTTGGATCCATAAACACCAATTCCAGAGAGGGCGAATTACCACAAACAATACTTCTGCGTTTTTCATAATATTTTGGAAAAATCCCTTTTTTAAATGTATTATCAAAACATTTTGTAAAATGAAGAGGATAAATAAACGATTCTAATCCCTGTTTGGTCATGTTCATATAGTACACACGGCCCTTATACATACGGTGAAGCCTATCTTCTTCTATTGAGATATACTTCTCATCTTCATTCTGAGGTATTCTTTTATACGACACTCCATTTAATATCCAGAGCACAAACATATTATTTTCATTATAAAATTTTGTTCTTTCTACGATTTCAGCCACGCTTATTTTAGAATTCTGGAACTCAATAACAAATTTTTTACTATCTACAAGTTCGCCATAAAGATCAGCCCTTCGGCTTTTCACGTTATATTCTAACTCCATCCTCTTGATGTTATTATTGGCGTGGAGGTTTTCAAACATATATTGCTTCATCCGTTTATGTTCAAAGGATTCCGCAACTCTTTTTTTGTGTGTGACACCCATGCGTTTGTCTTTTTATAAGTAAATCTGTATAGACTTATTTAAAGTTCAAAAAAATAGATGATTAGTGGCAAAATGAATGGAAAGTGACCTACAAATTTTTAAACTTAGAGATCAGAAACCTAATGTGTATCACCATCCTAGCGTTTGTTGAGGAATTTTTTATCCGATTCGTCGATGATAGCGAAGATCCAGAGTTTGAAGACTATTTTACGTTTTTGGATTAAGTTTTAAAGCTCTTTTTTTCTTTTTTTCTTTTTTTGCAACCAAATATTTGTGTGTAATAAATTATTATCAAAAAAGATTTATAAATACATAAAACATATTTTTATTAGAATAAAAAGTACAAAAAATAGGTGTTGTGTACAAAAAATAATTAATACTCAAATGATAAATACTGAAGAGAATTCTCAAGATTCTAAGGAGACATCGAAAGAAATACAAATCAAGGGTGTTTGTATTTTGAGAATGAGTCTTAAAGGAGAGATTGAGATAATTTTCCAGGAAGGTATTGATATATCACTTGTTTATACTATAATAAACTCAATTAAAAGTAAAATATTAAATAATGAAGAAGGGGAAATAAAAGACAATATTTGGGCTCTAAATGCGTATTTACTCTATTCTCATGCAAATCAATTTGAAAAAATAATAGCACTTTTTGTTGATAGGGAAGAAAAACCATTAGATTACTCAAAATTTGATAATCTTACAAATATTCTATTCAAAAAGATTGGGATTAATATCGTCAATTCGGACATTAAAAGAATTTATATTAAACCCGCAAAACTATCTCGAGCAAAAGGTTTAGTAGGTTTTCTTGCTTTAGACAAAACAGGAAAATTGTTTTTTTCTAGAGTGCAAAAAAACCGAAAAAAGATATCTAATAACGTTTTTCAAATTGCATGTTTTATTTCTGCAATATTAATTTATTCAAAGGATCTTATTAGTGGTGAAGATCCTGAATTAAGACTCGAAGATATAAATCTAGGTAGTCATCATTTTTACTTAAATATCAAGAATAATGTCATTTTTGCGTATTTTATCGAAAAACATGAAATTACGGAAAATCTCGATAAATACATTCATATCGTAGTAGATAAATTTATAGACAAATATTATAATCCTCATATTACTAATTTTAAAGGTGATATTTCACCTTTTCAAAGTTTTGATGTTGTAATGGACCAATATTTTGAGATATAGAGAGCTTTTTATAGTTTTGGGAGGAATTACTTTTACTCAAATAATAGTTATTCAACATTTTTAATTTTAGAAAGATGACTAATTATTGAGAATTTGTTTGGAAATAATAAATTTCACCAAAAATTATATATAAGCAAACCAATAATTTATATCACAATGACTGCAACTCTAGAAGTTGAATTAGTGCTGGATACACTCGTAAAAGAACTAGGTTCCGGAGTATATTTCATACTGATAACCTCTGAAAATGGTGCAGTTATAAAGTCATATATTAACCAAGAATTCAATAAAACATCAATAGCGGTAAATATGTCTCAATTATACGAGTTGGCAGAAGAGATCACTTCTGAGATTGGCGTACACTCTCCTGACTTCACGGTAATTCATTCCGATAACTTCTACGTGCTCTCGATTAAAATCTTAAATAAAATTGTAATTATTCTTATGGAAGACCAAATTGATTTTTCATCTATTTTTGAAATCATAAATAAGTGTATTATCACAAATTAAAGTGGAATGGGTTAGACTTTTATTAGATTTTTAAAGATTCCCTAACTGATTTCTTTAGATTTCATATAAATTATTTACTAAAAATATTTAACATCAAACATATTACTAAACAGAATCAAATCTTAAAATGTCTTAACTACAAAAAATTGTGAAATCTAAATGAAATATGAAAAAAACCAATATTCGGACGGATTCTCAATATGTTCATTAATTATTGCTGGAGCTTTTTTATGGTGGGGAATTAACGGATTCATTAGTTGGGGTAATGGATGGGAGTGGTGGGCATTTGTCTCAACGGGAATCGGCTTAGCAATTTTACTCGGGCAAATTTTTGCGATAACAAACAGAAGTAAACTAAGAAATGTGGTGCTTAATGAATTTCAAGAAAATCCAGAAGCTACAGTAGATGATGTTAGTAAAAGTACAGGTATTACTATTAAAGATATTCATGCCATAGTGTTGGATCTAAAAGCTTCAGGTTCATTACGAGCAAAATTTAGCTCAACGACAGGTCAAGTAAAACATCTTTTACCACCAGAAAAGGAAGTAACTTCGGAAGAGCAAGCAAAATTTTGTTCAAATTGTGGTACTCCTAAGACTAAAGAATCTGCACAATTTTGTGCATATTGTGGAGCTAAAATATAAAAATTTAGTTTTCATTCTTTTTTTTTTAAAATAAAGATTAAAGATATAAGTTATTTTATTTCGATTGTTTTCTTGTCAGCGCTTTCAGCAGTTCTTTTGGGTATTTTCAATCTTAAAATTCCATTTTTATAACTCGCTTCAATGTCTTCAGATTTAATTTCTTCGGGGAGGATAAAACTGCGATAGTAACTCGCTGATCTAAATTCTCTTCTTAGAAATTCACCTTTAACATCCTTGTCTTTTTCCTTCTTCTTATCCTTCTTCTCTTTATGTTTATCCTTTTTTTCATCTTTTTTGTCTTTTTCCTTATCTTCCTTTTTCTCTTTCTTTTTTTTCTCGTCTTTTTCTTCTTTATACTTTAAAGTTTTTTCACCTAAAATTTCTAATATTTCCTCTTGAAGAGTAATACTGACGTGTCTTTTATCTAAACCAGGTAGTTCAACGAGAAAAAAATATTCCGTATCATTTTCGATTATATTTGTTATAGGTGTTCTATAAAATGATTCATTTTCTAAGATTTCGGTAGAATTAGTTGATCTTATTCTAAAATTACCCCATTCAGGAATTTCTTCTGACGAATCTTTTGATTGGTCTAAGGAAAAAGCTTTCTTCTTTTTAGTCGCAATTTCTTGTTCTTTTTTTTCTTTGTCTTTATCAACTTCCTCTATTTCAAGATCTTCCTCTATTTCAAGATCTTCTTCTATTTCAAGATCTTCTTCTTTATCTTCAAATTCATTACTATTATCT
>JAGXNR010000135.1 GCA_019894875.1 Promethearchaeota archaeon
TAGCAGTTCTTTTTTGCACCGCTTCTTTAAATTCTTCAATGCTCATCTTATACGCGTCTAACCCTATTTTTTTGATTTTAATAAATTCCTCTACTGAATCTACAATATCAAGCTTTCCAAACATTCTAGTAGAGATATATGCTAAATTAAAATCATTATTGAATTGAAATATCACCTTACTGAATTTAGGCTGATCCTCTTTTTTATTATAATATTCCAAATCTCCAGTCATTCCAAAATGCATTATAAGATATCGAGGATTGAGTGACACAAACAAGTACTTACCATGTCTAATTGATGATTCAAATCTTTTATCTTTTAAAGATGCTTTCAGATAAGACTCATCAATTTTCAAAATTCGATTATCAGTTACTATTACCTTCTTAATTAACTGTTTTAAAGAAGTTTTATCTAAATATCGTTTGAAGGTTTCCACTTCGGGAAGTTCTGGCATAATAGCTATGATGAATTGAGTATAATTATTTTAGCATTTTACAATTCTTAGATAGATACAATAGAGAAACACATTTTTTAAACTTCGATCTTTAGTATTTCTGGATTTTAATAAAAAGAATTTTAAGTGAAAATCGCCATTAATGTGTTAAATTTAACTATAAATAAGATATGATTTTATGGAAGTACAAATTGGAAAAATGATATTGTATGGGCTTCTTTCCGCGCTATTCTACATCGTAGTACCATTAGTCTTATTTGAAGTAATTGGTTCGTTAGGTTATATGACATTTACCCAAGCGTTTAAAACTTCGATTTTAATTTTTGGAATCATTGGAGTCTTTATCTCGATGCTAAGACATTTGTTTCCAACAGATACGTCAGCAAATAGGCTAGTAGCGTTTGGTGCAACTCTGTATTCTGGTATTTACTTACTTTATATATTTGGGGGTTTTACCCCTGGTGTGTCTTTAGGTACTTATTCTATATCTTTCGGGCCAATTTCAGCTCTCTTAGGTTTGCAGTTAATAGCTTGGCTTTTTTTAGCATCTTCCGGGATAAGAGCTCTACGATACTTAGTTGAAGCAATAGAACTTCGTAAACACAAGGAATATAGTGTGACTGTAAGAAAACCATTTAAACTCAGTAAAGTGTTTAAAGTTTTTGGAACTATTATGGGTTTAGGCATAGCATGTTATTTCGGATCATTAGTATATAGCGGATTAAACCTTGGTTTTGATATTGATGATTCTTTTGTTCATGACCATGATGATGGAGGTACTCCTGCCATCCCCGCTGATGACAGTTTAAGCATTAATATGTCTTTTGATCAGAGTAATCAAGGATTATTTGCAATTTATGATGTGTCTATTGATGTACGCTTTATTGTAGATACTTCAACAAATCCGGGGTTACTACCAGTAGGTACTGTAGTTGGGAGTTCTTTAAATAATTATTTTGGCACGTTTCATTCTTTTACAGTAACACCAGATAATACTGTTACTGTAACTATCGATCCAACTTGGATTGTGGAATTTTTAACTACAGATTGTACGTTAGAATTCAGGATTTCCCTCTCAACTCTATATGCGGGAATTCTAGTAAATTTAAATGTATCGATCAATAATGTACCTTGGCCTCATATAGTCTAAAATATTAAATATTAAACCTTTTTATTCTTTTTTTTTAATCCATTGATGTTTGCTTTCCCCTTAGTATCGAGAATATTAAACTTAGAAAGGAAATAATTAAAAATGTTATACAAATTACTTGAGCACTTGTTATAAACTGTGGGTAGTAGACGGGTGTAATGATGACGTCTCCTATTATTACAGCAAAAACTATTGTTAAAACTCCAAAACTAAGGGTTTGTCCTATCGTTCTCATCGTCCCTTCCAGACCTGCTGCTATTCCAAGAGAACTTTTAGGCACTGAACTCATTATTGCTCTAATATTTGGTGAGGAAAAGAAAGCTGTTCCTAACCCAATAATCCCAAATGAAATAGCAATTAAGTAAATAGGATAATTGGATTCTAGAAAGATCAAGGGTATAATGCCTATTATTACCAATAATACACCCATGGATACTAGTGTTTTCGTTTCAATTCTATCAGAGAGTCTTCCCGCGATTGGTGAAAATATGGCCTGTATAAGTGGTTGTACTAGAAGAATAAAACCCGCCTCTTGAGGACTCATTCCTTTTAAATATTGCATAAATAAACTTAGAAGTAAAGCGAGAGCAATAGTTGAAATGTAAAAAAATATAGAAACAAGACAAGAAAATGAAAAATAACGATTATTTTTGAATAGATCGAAATTTAAAACGGGATTTTTTATTCTCTTTTCCCAGAAAAAAAACACTACTGCTCCGAGAATTGAAACTAATATAAAAATGTAACCTTGAATACTAGGAAGAAGTGAGAACGCAAAAATCAAGAAAAACAAAAATAAGGCATAGATTATTGATCCCAAATAGTCAATTTTTTCTCTTTTTTCACTTGTCCATTCACCCTTAACCTTAAACAAGACTAAGAGAATTATCAATGCTCCAAAGGGAATATTAAACCAGAATTGACTTCTCCATCCAAGATTTTGGGTCATTATTCCTCCCAACAATGGAGAGAGCGTTAAACCAATGTACACTCCAGTAACACTGATACCTATTACTTTACCTCTTTGATTTGGTGGATAAGATGCAGTCAAAATTGCATTACTCGTTGCATAAATTAAAGCCGCACCCAGTCCTTGCATAAACCTAAATACTATAAAAGTGATTGATGTGTCTACAAACGCAAGTAATATTGAAGATAGAGTAAACAGAACGATTCCAGAAAGAAAGATTTTTTTTCTTCCAAACAAATCAGCTACTTTCCCAAAAGGAATTTGAAACATCGCCGCAGCCAAGATAAAAATTGTAGAAGCCCATACAATCGTAACTACATCCATTCCTAGCTCTATTTCAATGATTCTTGCTGAAATAACCGTCGTATAAGTTGAAAACGCTGTCAGGAATGAAGAGAAGAAGATAGTTATTAACACAAATTTACGATTTACAGAATGGGGTATCTCATTTATCATAAGAGGAAGTATTTATTTTTGATTAAAAAAATATCTAAATTGGTGTCTTCCGAAAATTAATCTTGTAATGTTATCACTACCTTGCCTTTAGGATGACCTTCTTCATAGTATCTATGGGCTTCTGTAATCTGACTCAATGGAAAAACTTTATCAACAACGGATTTAACCTTACCCATTTGGATGAGATCTCTGAGATAATCAAGTTTTTCAGTAACAATATTACCCATGTACCCTTTCACGTTTTTATTGAACATATATTTAAACACCGTCGATTGAATATCAACAGTAACAAAAATCCCATTCTTAGTTAACGAGTTTTTACATTTTGAATATGAAGTTACTTTTCGACCCACCGCGTCAAAGATGATATCGTAGGTTTGTCCATTTTCAGTAAAATTCTCTTTAGTATAATCAATCACAGCATTTGCTCCAAGAGATTTGACCATATCTACAGCACTTGTACTACATACACCCGTTACTTCAGTTGTAAATGTCCGCGCAATTTGCACCGCATAAGTGCCTACTCCTCCAGAAGCACCAAAGATAAGTACTCTTTGCCCTTCTTCAATAGAAACTGTATCTTTAAGTCCAGTCAAAGCTGTACCACCCGCATCAGGTACCGCTGCTGATTCAATATGGCTCATATTGGCAGGTTTTATTGAAGCAAGCTTTTCAGGAACACATACATACTCGGCATTTGCACCAGGGAACCTGAGACATCCATAAATAAGATCACCTTTTTTAAATTTTGTTATCTTCTCTCCTACAGATTCAACCTCTCCAGATACAT
Organism: Promethearchaeota archaeon; assembly: GCA_019894875.1. The sequence goes on from JAGXNR010000135.1 coordinate 3,821, forward strand.
CAAACCCTAAAATGTTATATTTTGGTTTCTTAAATCCCGCCATTAATTTTGTCATTCCAAATAATAGCGATTCACCACTCCTAAAAATCACATCTAGGGCGTTAACTGATGTTGCATGCACCTTAACAAGCAATTCATCATCCTTAGGTATAGGTTTTTCCACTTCTTTTAATTCAAAAACGTCAGCAGAACCAAATTCGTTATACGTAATAGCTCTCATATTGTTTTATATAAATGTAGACACTTTATATATAAGTTAAGTGCAATTAAAAATGGAAAAAAGATCATAAAATAATTTCCCCTTATTGAATTAATTACCAATAAAGATTAATAATTTCCATTCGTTATCCCTAATTAGAATAGAAGTATGATGTAATATGGCATTAGAGAAAGATGAGTTTAATAATGGTGAAAAGAGGGATTCAACTACACCGACGTGCTTTAAGTGTGATAGCATAAGTCAATGTACGGTTGGGAAACCTAATAAGGAGTTAGAAAATTGTCCGATGATGGTAAGTCCTGAAATCACTAAGAAGGCAATGGAGTTATATAAAACAGATGAATTTTTAAAAAAATCGACTAACGTTGCATCTATAGTGGAAGCTAAAGGATATAAACATTGGCCTCGTCTGAAAGATACTATAGAATATGCGAAAGGGATGGGATTTAAGAAGCTAGGACTTGCCTCTTGTGTTGGTTTGCAAAAAGAAGCAGAATTAACAGCTGAAATTCTTCTTAATTATGGTTTTGAAGTTTGTTCCGTATGTTGTAAAACAGGTGCAATTAGTAAGTTAAAAGTAGGCGTACCAGAAGAATTTTCTATGATCTCAAAAACAGGATATCCAATTGGTTTAGTAACATGTAATCCAGTTGCACAAGCATTAATCTTGAATAAAGCCAAAACAGATTTGAACCTTATTGTTGGTTTGTGTGTAGGACATGATATCAACTTTACCCGTCTTTCAGAAGCTCCTGTAACCACCTTTATTGCCAAAGATAGGTCAAGTCCACATAATCCTGCAACGGTATTGTATACCCATTATGGAAAGGCATTTTTTTCTGCCGATTTGAAGAAAATAACTACTAAATAATAATTCTTATTTTGTCTATTTAGGAATCGCTTGATTTAAGATGCTTTACTGATTCACTCACTAGCTCTCTCAATTTTTGCATATTAATATCGTTAAGTTTGTTGATATACAAACAGGATTTACCAGTTCTAAATTTACCAAGATCATTAAGTATTTCCTTATATTTCTCAAAACCAGACATAAGATATATAGTAAGATTCTGTTTTCGAGGAGAGAAACCAACCAAAAACCAATCTCCTTCACGTCCACTAGCATATTTATAGTGATAACTTCCAAATCCCACAATACTATCACCCCACATGACAGGCTCTTCCTTCGTGATTTCCTTCATTAGATTTAAGATTGTTTTACAATCTTCCCGTTTGGTTGGATATTCAACTTTCTTAAGAAATTCACCTACGCTCTTCTTAGTAGGTTTTGTTTTTAATTCAGTCATAGGTTTAAAAGACTTTATAGCACATTAAAAAATTCTTTTTATAGTTTATAATCTCTATGGATTTATCTATATTATATAATATCCTGAATCTTAGGAATCAGATTGTTTTTTAATCCTTATAATTCCCATCTTATCTATTTCCACCTGCTCTTTCATATGAGGACTCAATTTGCGAATCGCTACCATAAAAATCGGAATTAAACACAATCCCATATAAATCGAAATTATAAATGGAAGGTTATAATCTAGTGTATCCCATAATATTCCTCCTATTAAAGGACCGATTACTCTTCCTAATCGATCAATCCACATATTTAAGCCAAATATTTTCCCTCTATGTTTTATCGATATTCGACTCATGATGGCTTGTATGAGGTACCCATTCGATTCTGCAGCAATATATAGAAAAATTAAAACAATAGCAAAATCAATAGGTCCTAAAGCACTAATCAGCAACCAAATCATTAAAGCTTTGAAAATACCAATAACTATAACACTTAAAAGAGGAGAAGTTCGGTCATATGATTTACCCAATTTTGCTGCAACCAGTTGAGAAAGCACTTGAGCTGGAAAATAAACAATCATTACAATTATCGGAATGATTCTCTCGGAAAATTCAGGTAAAAGTGATTCAATTAAATATGCCGAAACAAATGGTGAATATATTGTTCCGGTTATTGATGTGGCTAAAATTCCCAGAATTAGAAAAAAGAAACCGATATAAAAAGATTTATGATCTTTTTTATCAGCACTTTCGCCAGATTTTAGATTTTCGATATCTTTATTTCCATTATTAGCATCTATAGGTCCATTGTTATTGTTTGATTTTAAGCTATATTCATTTAATGAAGCAATAAATATTTCATAAGTCAGATTTTCATCTACCTTCTTATAAAAGTGATATCCCGCAATCAAATTTATTATCGCGAATATCAAAAGAGGACTATACATTAATGGGATATTTTCAGGAATAAAAATACTGACAAGGGCAAAGATAGGAATACTAATAAACGCCCCTATCAAGAATCCATACCCAATCATCTTTCCTCTTCCCGTTGCTAATGCTTGAGTTCTATTACCTTTGAAAGATTTTTCAGAAATTAATGAAAAAAAGGGAGGCCAGAAAAATCCGACAAGTAGACCTTGAACAAATGTACCTATTCCAAATAAAACTAAATTAGGTATAACAAGTGAAATCCAGTATAGAAAATAAGCGATTGTTCGCCCCATTGAACCGACTAAAACTAATCTCTTTTTTGAAGTACGATCTGTTAGATAAGCAATTAACGGCATTGAAAACAGTCCTGCTAAAGGTTGTAGTGACATAATGACACCCAAATCAATTCCAGAGCCCCCAAAGTAATAAATCACCACATACGATTTTAAAAACATGAAAAATATAAAACCCAATCCAGACCAAAACGTAATCCTTATCATAGTTTTAAAATCAGGGGTCGTTTTAAATAGCTCAGATGAGTTTTTATCTGTTGAGTGGGAATTTGTTCGAAACAAAATTAGGACACAATCGTCAAAATGATTAAATTCTATAATTAGCTGATAGATAAAAAAGAGAAACACATCTTTTAAACTTCAATCTTTACTATTTCTCTTTTCTTTGATCTGGAATCAATGCTTTTTTCTACAGCAATGCCAGGAAATCTCAGATTTTGATTAAGGATACACCGACTTACGTAAATTATTCTCATTCCTCTATTATCCATGCTATGCCAGCTTATTATTTTAATTTATTTTAGGATTAAAACAGACTTAGATAATTAATATCTACATAAATAAAGTTATGTTATAGTGGTTGATTAAGATCATTTATATTTAATCATCTCATTTAATAGAACATTCAATTTGGAAAATCAACATTAAAATTAAAAATCATTCTAAACTTGGTTAAAAATGCCAACTGCAAAGATTAATGATACTGAATTATATTATGATAAGTGTGGATCTGGGG
>JAGXNR010000136.1 GCA_019894875.1 Promethearchaeota archaeon
CTCTACCACCGGGTATAGGATCTCTTTCTGCTTTGGAAAACTTAAGTATTTCCTCAAATGAACTGCTTGAATTACCAGATTCGATAGGATCTCTTAAATCATTATTAAGACTTGAAATAACCGATAATAAACTAAAGTCATTACCTGATTCCATTGGGGGGCTCTCTTCTCTTAAAATATTAAGATGTGATCGTAATCAACTTAGTAAAATTCCTGATTCTATTGGGGAATTATTATCACTTGAATCTTTAAAACTTGATATTAACAACTTAAATAGCATCCCTGACACAATTGGTCAATTAAAAAGTTTGAAAGAACTAAATTTGTATGATAATAAATTAAATAATTTTCCCGGAACTCTAGGTGAACTATCATCATTAGAGATATTAGATTTAAGTAAAAATGAACTTTCAAGCCTTCCTGAGTCAATTGGTTCACTAGATTCATTATTAGAATTAGATTTATCTACAAATAAATTAACTTATATTCCTCCCTCAATTGGTGCTTTACCTAATTTAAAAAATCTAATTTTAGGTTTTAATCGTTTAGCAGATATCCCAAAATCCCTTGGTTTTTTAACTACATTGGAAGTTTTAGATTTAGGGAAAAATCGATTAAATTTTATTCCTGAAACAATAGGTTCATTAACAGCACTTAAGTATTTATACCTCTATTATAATGAGTTAAGTAGTATCCCAGACTCTATTGGATCTTTACAATCATTGAAATATTTGTATTTAGGGAATAACAAGTTAAGTACACTCCCAGAATCGCTAGGCCATTTGAAGTCTTTAAAATACTTATTCTTAAGAGCGAATTACTTAAATGAACTACCTGAAACACTAGAATTATTACCCTCTTTACAGTATTTAAATATTGAAAAGAATAATCTTAAAGGATATTTGGATTTTGTACATAAATTAGAACTTAAGGGAATTAAAATTTTAAAATAATCAGTTAAATTATAAAAAATCTTTTCATTTTAACAGTAAACGTTGATGTATTATTCTTTTCAAGATTAATCACTTAAAAATCATATTATTTAAATATTAAATGCTGTTAGATAAAAGTATGGATATTTCAAAAGCTATGAGTTTCAAATTATCGAATGAATTACCTTTATATCCTAAATTTGTTGAAGGAATTAGAAGGGCTCCGTCAAGAGGTTACACTCTTAATACTTCCCAAACAAAATTAGCTTTAAAAAATGCAGTAAGGTATATCGATCCTTCTTTACATGAAACTCTTATTCCGGAATTCTTAAAAGAACTAGTTTCAAGAGGAAGAATCTATGGCTACCGATTCAGACCCGAAGGACACATAAAAGCAAAGCCAATAGATGAATATTCTGGAAAGATTCTTGAAGGAAAAGCCTTACAAGTAATGATTGATAACAATCTTGATTTTGATGTAGCATTATATCCTTATGAATTGGTAACCTATGGAGAAAGTGGCCAAGTATTTCAAAACTGGATGCAATATCGATTGGTAAAGAAATATTTAGAAGAATTAACAGAAGATCAAACTCTTACTATAGCCTCAGGACATCCTGTTGGACTTTTCCCCTCATCAAAAATGGCGCCTAGAGTGATTTCTACGAATGGCCTCATGGTTGGGATGTTTGATAATCCAAAAGACTTTTCCTCCGCTGCAGCACTTGGTGTAGCTAATTATGGACAAATGACAGCAGGGGGTTGGATGTATATCGGACCACAAGGAATCGTTCATGGGACGTATATAACACTAATGAATGCGGGAAGATTATATCTTAATATCCCTCCCGAAAAGGATTTAACGGGGATAGTATACCTCTCATCCGGTCTTGGTGGTATGAGTGGGGCTCAAGCAAAAGCTGTGGAAATTGCAGGTGGCATTGGTGTCATTGCAGAAGTCGATGAGTCAAGAATCAAGACAAGATATGAGCAAGGATGGGTTTCAATGATCTCAGATGATTTAGATGAAATTTTTAGGTGGGTAAAAGAAGCTAGAGAATCTGGTAGATCTCTATCAATTGCATATAACGGAAATGTCGTAAATTTATGGAAATATATTGTTGAAAACAATATAAAAGTAGAACTTGCTTCTGATCAAACTTCTTGTCATGCTGTTTATGAGGGTGGTTATACACCCTACCAGATCACTTTTAAAGAAGGAAGAAAGTTAATTAAATCTGATATTAAAGGATTTAAACAACTTGTTGATGAATCTTTAAGAGAACAATTCAAATACATCAAAATAATGAAAGAAGAAAGGCAAACTTTTTTCTGGGATTATGGAAATTCCTTTATGAAAGCAGTATATGATGCTGGAGTTAATGAGATTGCAAAAAATGGAAAAGATCCTTCGACAGGATTTATTTTTCCGTCATACGTGGAAGATATTATGGGTCCAATATGTTTTGATTTCGGATATGGGCCATTTCGATGGGTTTGCCTTTCAGGAAAAGAAGAAGATTTAGACAAAACTGATCAGGTGGCAATGAGTTGTATTAATCCCGAACAACGCACTCAGGACCGAGATAATTATCACTGGATTAAAAATGCTAAAAAAAACCGGTTGGTTGTAGGAACACAAGCAAGAATATTATATGCTGATGCTGAAGAAAGGATTAATATCGCTCTTAAATTTAATGAATTAGTTAGGAAGGGTAAAATTGGGCCATTAATGCTTGGACGAGATCATCATGATGTATCAGGAACAGACTCTCCCTTTAGAGAAACATCTAATATTAAAGATGGAAGTAATATAATGGCAGAAATGGCAGTCCACTGTTTTACTGGAAATGCAATTAGAGGCATGACTTATGTAGTTTTATCAAATGGAGGGGGAGTAGGTGTTGGAAAATGCATTAATGGTGGTTTTGGGTTGGTCCTAGATGGTTCTGAAAAAGTAGATTATATAATTAGAACTGCAATTGAATGGGATGTTATGGGAGGAATTGCACGTCGGGGTTGGGCAAGAAACACTAACGCTTTTGAAACAGCTTATAAATGGAACATTGAAAATAAGGGAAGAGGACAATTAACATTACCATTTATAGCTGAAGAAGAATTAATAGATAATATTGTAAGAGATTATTTTGAAAAACATACTTGAACCAATAAATACCAATTCATACATAATGTTCTGATAATAATTTTAAGGTTAGTAATAACATGAATAATAACAACTTTCGATACGGTTTCGATAAACTAACAATAGATCTTGCGCTGAAATTGGCAAAAGGTCAAATTAAGGGAGAAATAACTGATGAAGTAAAAACAAAAATATTGAAAAGTTTTAATGCTGTTAAATTAATAGCTCAAGGAGACCGACTAGTATATAGTATAAATACTGGGTTTGGGTCATTATGTTCAACTAAAATTTCGATTAAAGAGACAAGAAATTTGCAAATAAATCTTCTTAAAAGCCATAGTGTCGGCGTAGGTTCTCCAATAGATATAGAAATTTCAAAATTGATGTTAATTTTAAAAGTTCATGTATTATGCTTTGGCTATTCTGGGATCTCCTTACAAGTAATAGAAAGAATATGCTGGCATATAGATCACGATTTTATACCTCTTGTGCCTGAACAAGGCTCCGTAGGGGCTTCAGGTGATTTAGCACCTCTAGCACATTTATTTTTACCCCTAATTGGATTAGGATATTTAACTAAGAACGGAAAAAATTACCATAAATCTGAAAAAATCTTAAAAGAGCATAATTTGGGAGTTTTAGAACTTCAAGCAAAAGAAGGCTTAGCTTTAATCAACGGAACTCAGTTTATAGCTGCTTTTGGTATTAAAATTGCTGAGAAGTTCTCAAATTGCCTTGATCATGCTGACCTTATCAGTAGTTTATCCCTTGATAGTTATCTGGGATCTTTCCAGCCGTTTGAGAAAAAATTAATAGAACTACGCCCTCATCATGGAGCCTTAATCGTAGCTGATAGAATGAGAAAAATACTTAAGGATTCACAATTAGTAGAGTCACATAAAGATTGTGGACGTGTACAAGATCCTTATTCTATTAGATGTATACCACAAGTTCATGGTGCATCGAGAGATGCTTTCTACCATTTTAAAGAAATATTAGAATGCGAATTGAATTCTGTCACTGATAATCCCGTAATTTTTAGTAAAGAAGAGACATATAGTGGGGGAAACTTTCATGGACAACCGTTAGCTTTACCTCTAGATTATGTGGGTCTAGCTGCATCTGAAATTGGGAATATCTCTGATCGAAGGGTTTATTTACTCCTTGAGGGAAAATGGGGTTTACCCCCTTATTTAATTGAAAATGCAGGTATTAATTCTGGATTTATGGTTACTCAATATGTAACCGCCGCTCTAACAAGCGAAAATAAATCTCTTTGTTACCCTGCAAGTGCAGATAGCATCCCTACAGGAAGTGGTCAAGAAGATCATGTAAGTATGGGTTCCATTAGTGCCAGAAAGACTCTTAAAATTATAGAAAACCTCGAAAAGATTCTCGCTGTAGAACTCTTATGCGCTGCACAAGCTTTTGATTTTAGAAAACCATTGAAGTCAAGTAGAATTCTCGAGGAATGCCATAAACATATACGTAAAATCATACCATTTATAAAAGAAGATACAATCTTGTCTGAATATATTAATTCAGCGATTGAAATTATAAGGAGTAATGTATTATTATCATTCGCTTAGAAATTAAAGAGGGAATTATATGTTTGTAGCATCAACATATGAAAAAAAAGAAATATTTGCTGATAGCGAACCAGATCTCGTAATTTTTGGTGCAAACGAATTAATTACTATGAATACAACCTATGGTGCCCCAAGAATTGGTGAAGATATGTCTAATTTAGCTTTTATCAATGATGGGGCAATTGGTATAAAGGATGATCGAATTATCTTCACGGGAACAACAGAGGATTTAATCTCTAAATATTCTCTTGAGAAAATTGAAACAAAAATCGATGCTTCGAATAAATTAGTTACTCCTGGTTTTGTAGATCCACATACCCATATCATTTTTGATGGTACGCGAGAAAATGAACTTTCTATGAAACTTAAGGGAAAATCATATCTCGATATTCTTAATGAAGGAGGTGGGATTTTAAAGACTGTTAGAGATACTAGAAAGGCTTCAATAGAGAAATTAGTTCTGAATGGTAAAAAAATTTTAGATCAAATGTTAGCATATGGTACAACAACAATAGAGACAAAATCTGGATATGGTTTAACAACAGAGAGTGAAATAAAATTATTAAAGGCGATAAAAACCTTAAATACAGACCATTGCATAGATATAATTCCTACTTTTTTAGGAGCACACGCAATACCCGGTGAATTTCAAAATAACCCAGAAGAATATGTTGATTTAATAGTAACAGAAATGATACCTAGTATCGCTAAAGAGAATCTTGCCGAATTTTGTGATGTCTTCTGTGAGGAAGGCATATTTTCTATAGAACAATCCAGAAAAATATTACAAACGGCAAAGCAGTACGGCTTACAATCTCTAATTCATGTGGATGAGATTGTAGATACTAACGGTGCTATGTTAGCGGCTGAAATGATGGCAGTACAAGCGAGTCATTTATTAAAATCGAATGATGAAGGATTAAAAGCTATGGCAGAATCTAATGTTATTGCTACACTGTTACCCGGAACTCCCTTCTGTTTAATGTCTAATGAATATGCACCAGCAAGAAAAATGGTTGATCTAGGAATACCTATTGCATTAGCAACTGATTTAAATCCAAATTGTTGGACACCGTCTATGCAAATGATAATTACTTTAGCTTGTTACAATATGCAACTTTCACCAGCTGAAGCTTTAACTGCTTCTACAATAAACAGCGCATGTGCAATTCAACAACAGGATGAAATAGGAAGTATTGAGATTGGTAAAAAGGCGGATTTAATAATTTTTGATGTTCCGAATCATCAATTCCTCCCTTATCAATTTGGAGTAAATCTAGTATCAAAAGTTATAAAAAATGGAAAGATTGTAATAAATAATAGTTAATCAATACAAGAATTCTTAAAAATCAAAATAATGTTCTAATAAGTGTTTTTCTTCTAGTTTTTGAGGATTTTCAAGCTGTAGATAATACTCTATTGAATTCAACACGGCATCTAAAGGTAAAACACCTACTAATTCTGTACCAACTATTGAAACCCCAAATCGAGCCGCTTCAATTCTAACAAGTTCCATCTGCCTGTAGAGGGGTGTTTTACGATAGTTAATATTACTAATCCCGACTTGCACATAATCTTTTTCAGCTAGTTCTGTTCCCATTGCCTTAATATTCACTAACCCGCCAGAGCGTAAGTGAATGGCTTTTGCAACTTTTTTTGCTATTTTAACATTTTTTGTTCCTAGATTAATATTAAAGCTAATTAATGGATGTCTAGCACCAGTGATAATAGCACCTGCAGTAGGATGGAGTTTATTTGGTCCATAGTCTGGTTTCCGTTCGGAATCGGTTTTAATAGAATCTTTTAGTCCTTCATATTCCCCTACACGAATATTATCAATGTTTTTCCTTTCCATTTTTCGTGCTGATTCTTCATATAGATATATTGGAATACCTTCTTTTGCCATAATTTCTGCAAATTTAATAGATAATTCAACACATTCCTCGATAGTAACATTTTGTGCAGGAACAAACGGAACGACATCTATAGCACCTATTCGAGGATGTTGCCCTTTATGTTTATTCATATCTATTAATTCTATAGCTTTTTTTGCAGCGGAGACATTTGCTTTTAAAATTGCTTCAGGCGTTCCTAGGAAAGTAACTACCGCACGATTATAATTAATATCGTATTGAACATCTACAATACGAGTATTTGGTGTATTCTTAATCTCCGCCACAATCTGTTCAATTTTCTTAGCATCAATTCCCTCGCTATAATTTGGGACTGATTCCACAATTTTCTTTTTTCCATTTTCCATTAAAACAACCTCTTACACATAAATCTGATTTAAATAAATACTTCTAGAAATAAATTAATATAATATTTAAGAATTGATTAAATTAAACCTTACTTATAATGAATAGACCCTTTTATTGTAAGTTTTATCAGTAAAGATGTAAACTTTATCTTGTCCTTCCCCACATACAACATCATCTAGTTTCAATTCACATTTTATGTTTGCAGTTTTAGTTCCTCGAGGGGTTTCAGATACTCTTCTATTTTGATATTTAATATCTC
>JAGXNR010000137.1 GCA_019894875.1 Promethearchaeota archaeon
CCCCAAGAACTTATTGAAAAATCTATCTTGGAGAATATTAAGGAAATTGTCGTATACAACTTAAATGATGTAAATCTAATCGATTCCATTGCTAAAAAGTATAAAAAAGTTCAAGAAATTTGCCTGAGATTAAATAGTCAGAAGTTTGGAAGCAAGTTAGGAATTGATCTTGATGAATTCGAACTTACGCTACTAAAAAAAATTAAAAATGAATATAAGAATGTAAAAATAACAACCGTATTATCTCATTATTCTACTCAAATGAATAACTTTGAGCAATTTAAACAAAATCTAATCAATGTTCTGGAAAAAATTAAAATTTTAGTAAAGGCAGGAGTAAGAATAGAAAACATCAATTTAGGAGGCGGGTTTCCTGAAGCAGCTATTATGCCCGAACACCAATTGATTGGAATCGCTAAAAAAATAAAATTAATTTTAACTAATTTCGACATAAAATTTAAAAACATCTATTTTGAACCAGGACGTTATTTTGTTGGGGATGCTGGGATATTTATAGCAAAGGTTATAAAGGTATATAAAGATAGATGGATTTTTTTAAATATTGGTAATCATATATGTCCCAAGTTCGCTAAAGCTTCTTTAAGATTTTACAATATAACTCGGATAAATGACCCCCATAAATACAAAGCCTCTATCGCTGGAATTGTACCCACCGATCAAGATGTCTTGGCAAAAAATTACTTTTTCACAAAAGAATTAGAAGAAGGAGATTTTGTAATGATTACTAATGTTGGGGCATATTGTTTAACCTTTTCAAATCGATTTCCTTATCTTCTCCCTGAAATATCTCTAATAGAAGATGGAAACATTACTCAAATTTTCGATCCACTCGTACACCATGATTTTTCTTTAAATTAAAGCAATAATTCTTCAAGTGTGGGTAATATGTGAATATTATATTCATTCTAATTTTTTATTTATATTATTTCTATAACGAAAATATAACAATGCGTCGTTTTAAATGGAATCTCTAATAAGGAATGCTAAAAAAAGAGAAGTAGTAAGACCAGCCCGAGAAAATTTTGGCTACGCAAATATAAAAATAGTTGGATGCGGGGGAGCCGGTAACAATACTGTCAATAGGTTAATGAAAATAGGAATTCGAGGGGCAAAATGTGTGGCTGTAAATACAGATCTTCAACACTTAGAAAGTGTGGAATCTCACATAAAATTGTTAATTGGGAAAAATTTAACAAGGGGATTAGGTGCTGGAGGTAATCCAGACGTAGGAAGGGCAGCTGCAGAAGAGTCTCGTGAAGATTTAACTAAAATACTTAGAGAGTCTAACTTAGTTTTTATAACTTGCGGAGAAGGGGGTGGGACGGGAACCGGTAGTGCGCCTATTGTAGCAGAAATAGCCAAACTTGAAGGGGCTATAGTCGTTGGGGTAGTTACTCTACCTTTTGAAACCGAAATTGGACGCATTAATAAAGCACAAATCGGTCTTAACGAATTAAAAAAATATGCCGACACATTAGTGGTAATAGATAATAACCGTCTTTTAGATATAGCACCAGACCTACCCATTATCGAGGCGTTTAGTGTTGCAGACGAAGTATTAGCAACTATGGTCAAAGGAATAACTGAAACGATTTCGCTACCATCACTTATTAATTTAGATTTTGCTGATGTAAGAACAATTTTAAGTACTGGAGGAGTTGCAATAGTGGGAGTAGGTGAGTCTGGTGATAAAAATAATCGGGTAGAAGACGCTATTGAAGATGCGCTCAACTCACCGCTATTAGATGTGTCAATTGATGGTGCAAAAGGAGCTTTGATCCATATATGTGGAGGAAACGACATGACTTTAGCCGAAGCAAATTCAGTTGCAAAAAAAATATCAGAAAGAATGGATGTCAACAATGCAATGGTTATTTGGGGTGCTCGTGTTAACGATGAATTTGATGGATACCTAAGAGTTATGCTCCTTATTACAGGTATTAAATCACCGCAGATTTTTGGAAAAAATATCTCGAATCTACCTTCTTTTAGGGAAAATATCTCACCTAAGAATCTTAATGAAAGCAAACTTTCTAATGATATCCTAAATATTAGAGAACTTTCTATTGACTGAAAATTTTTTTCTTCTCCTTTTTAAATCTACTTCTTTAATCACCTATATGAATGATAAATACAGTTTAAAAACTCAAAATGAAATTAATTCAATTTTAGAGAGATTAAATGAGTGGAAAAACCTATTCTTTTTTGAAGTGAAGTATTTTTACGAAGGATGGGCGATCTATATGAGAGAGAAAAATACATATCCAAGGAGTCTGGTAATTTTCAAATCCAGTTCTGACGATTATTTCTCTATTAAGAGTTTTGAAATTCACTTCAGTGAAAAAAATGAAACCTATAAAGAGCTTTATATAAATGAGAAGATTGACACGATCCAACAACTATTTTCTGAAGTTAAAGAAATTATATATGGGAAGGACATTTTAAATTCAATTTCAAAATTTAATTATGAACCCATTTGAAATTTCAACGCTTAGATACATAAATCTGGTTGAATTATCATTAAAATTGAGGTTTATACATTTTTCGGAATTCTTCTTTCTTTTTATCGTTATACTGATTTTCTAAAAATCTCAAAACAGAGTGGTGAGGCATTCCGCTTAACAGCATATTTACTGCTTTTCTTGATATTTGTAAATTGTCATAATCAGATATAAGAGAAATTGTTTTTCCATAAACAGAAACATAACTCTCAGCAAATCTTTCTATAGCCCTTCTCATCTCTCCATTTCTACCAATAATTCTACCCTTCAATCTTTTTATTTTCTTCTCAGATTTGCCTAACAAATCGTATAGATTAAAAATTTCTATATCAAATGTCTCATCTAATAACTTAAGAGCCTTTGTTGGATTAAATCCTCTATTTATGGCATTCAATATTTTTTCTGCAATAAATGTATTAAGAGGGGTGTAATTAGTGTGATCAATTAAAGGTTTTACTTCGCAATCTCCTGTTTTGCTGTCTAAATTAATTTGTACCCCCAAAACCTCTTCTATTTCTTTTTTAGTTTCACCGCTTTTTCCTATTATTACCGCAATTCGATCTTTTCCAATTTTCATGTTCCTAATTTAAATCATATGTTTTCGACAAAATATATTTATTCATTTATCTATTCTAAATTTATTACTTCATAGTAAAAGTCCTCTGGATTTGGTACTTCTACTCCTATCGTATCAAAATAATTAAAAATGTTTGTGATGTCTCTTACAAGGAATACTTCCGCTTTTGGATGATGTACAGTAACCCCCTGAGACATGTCAATTATTACCGGTTTTTGATTATGATATAAAATGTTAAATTCAGATAGATCACCATGCACTAAAGCTGCTTTTTGATATAAATTTTTAATAAAATAGAGGATTTCGTTTAATAATTTTATTGGATTCTTAGGACGTTTAATATCTTTGAGTTTTGGTGCTGGTATTGAAGCAAAACCAATGTAATCCATTATTAGAATATTATTTTTTATAAAAAGAGGTTCGGGTACATTTAAACCTTCTTTATAAGCTCTTTTAAGATTTTTAAACTCTTTGCTCGCCCATAGATATATTATTTTGGACACATTATTCGGTACTTTTTTGAATCTAGGATCTCCGGTAATATAACTTCTCATCCATTTTGAAGTATTTGTATCAATTTTATATATTTTTATTGCGTATTCTTTATCATTTTGACCATAAGCAAGATACACGTTTGCTTCTTTACCTGCAGAAATTATCCCTTCAATACGGCTTAAAATTCCAGATTTTAATAATTTATTAATTTGTAAATACATTCGTTCATCAAATACAGAATCAACTGTAGCCCTCTTCTTAGTTTGATCAATTTTTTTAACGCGTTTCGAATCAACCTGTTTTTTCACTAAATTATCTATATTTTTATCAAAGATATCTTCCATAATATCGCCACCAACCTGATTATCGAGTTCTTCCTTTTCGTCGTACTGCTCGTCTTCTGTGTGATTTTTTCCCAACTAATCCATCCCCTCAATAATCTTTAAAGATATTTTATCCGTAAAAAAAAAAGAAAAGTTCTTTACATGTTTAGAACTGCCTTCATCTCGTAGTATGACCCTATTCTTAGTAATACTCTCAACTGTATATTTGATATTATTGATATAGACAGCATCATTTTTCTTAAATGGTAAGAATTTTATAAGCGCTTTTAACCTATAAATCCCTCTTCCTTTTTGAGAATCTCTGCCTACCAACTTTTTTGTTCGATTTAAAACAAAGGCGTAATTCGCTCTCATATGTGAAATAATTCGGTTCATCAACTCATTTGAGCTTAAATAGAGATCTACACCAAGTTTTTGGTCTTCTATTTTTGAAATATATTGGGTGCTATTGTTAGCAAATAGTTTTTCTACGAATAACGAGATCTGGTCTATAGCTTCTTTAATAACTTCAAATTGAGAATTATCAGTCACCCTCAATTGGATGATAGAAAGGTAATACATACCTGCCCTTAAATTAGTGCAATTTTTGCATAGATCATAATTGATGTTCAGTTTTAATGTATGTTGAAGTGAAATTTTTTGATCTTCAATTAAATTCCCCAATATCGTAACATTTAAAGAAGTTAAAAGATCTCGAGAAGAGTATACGGGTGTATCAAATGAAAACGAAAATTTTATCATATCTTGTTTTATATAATTTTTTAATAGAAAACGAGTTATTGCTTCTTCAATGATTATTAGCAAATCCTTACTTTCAGATTCTATCCACTCCTCTTTTTTAGAATATTTTTGACAATCGAGACATAATTTCAAACTAAAATTATCTGGCAACTCAAATAAAGGATTTTCTTTTAAATAACAATTAAGGCACATACTAAAATGAGGTGCAAATTCATCAATTACTGTACCACAAATTGCACAAAATCTTTGAGGCATTAAAACATCATTTTCATAGCCATTGGTATATTATTTATTTTTCTAACTCCTTCTTTGGGAATTAAATTCTGTGCTATAGCCATGTTAGTTATATTTTCTCCAACTATATTAAAATATGACGCTTCTTTTAGTATTTCAATCGCATTGTCTATAGCTAGAAGATCTCCTCCAAAAAAGGTGGAACTAATCTCAATTCTTAAATTTCCTTCAGCAAAAATTTGATTTAATAAAGCCTCATCGCAGCAAGCGACGGTGTCAATATCGCTTCTTCTATGGATTTTAAGATATACTTTCATTTAATCCTCATTCATAGGTGCTTATTTCTCTTTAATTTCTTCTCTCGCTCCACAAGCTTGGCATTTAAGAAAATCCTTTTTACCTTCCTTTTGAATATCCGTATCAGGTTTATTACAAATTCTACATAGCACGTACGTTTTTGAGTATAATTCAACGAGTCTATTTAAAACTTGTTCTTTGTAAACACCCTTTAAAAACAATTGTTGTCCTCTTATTTCCCCCATAGTTCCTACTTTTTTAAGGAATACTGCTATAAAATGCTTTCGATCTCTATTTAAAATATTGATAATCCGGTTAAAGTTTGTAATGTATGTATTTTTTGCTTCAAATCTTATTTCAACTTTGGGGATCTCAAACCTAGATAATTTTTTTACATTCTCCGGAATCTTTTCATAGGCTTTATCAATTAAATCGTCATAATTATTTATATCCATTTCATTCAACCTATCTTTAATATTTCTACATTGTTTTTTAATAAACCTTACAAAATTAATTTTACGATTTTGAGAATAAAATTAGCAATAAAGAGCAAACTTGTTGAATGGAGTTGCTTAGTAACTTTGGTAGATATTTTCCTCAGTTGGATAAATCCTTGATTCCATAACCAAGTCATTTATAAAAGTTCTTAGTTTGTTTTCAGAAACATTTGTTCTTTGCTTTAATTCTTCAAGACTTATCCCATTTCCGTCTTGTGAATATTCATAAATTATAGCAAAAATCTCCTCTTTTACTTTATCCACATCAGGCGATTTCTTTTCACTAAACAATTTTTCTACATCAATATCACTCGGAATATCGTCAAAAAACGAATCCTCTTCTAATTCAGAATCGATGGTAGAACCATCAGGAATCTCAAAGAGTTTCCCAGATTTAATTTTTTTAATTACATCAGCTTCTCTTAACAAAACATAATTAGGATCTTCTATTTTCTTGATAAACGCAATGTTATTAATTTGAACTTTCTCGCTATAAAAACCTACTCTCCCTAATACATCAACAGTAACTCCTTTTATTAAATCTCTATAATTTTCTACATCTACATCCCACTTTACTGCAGAAATGATACCCGTACCATCATCAAGTTCAAATCTTAAATTCGTGTTTATTTCTTCCGATGGAGAATTTATATCGTCTCTTCTCTTACTCATGAATTCTTCTCGACTAGTGATCGTAGCTGTAAATCTAACTCTTTTAAGAGTTCCAAATCTAGTGTAAAGCGAATTCTCAGAAGCATTATACCTACCTTCTAACAGATGCATTATCCAACAACGAATTGGAGGTGAATATTCGTAGGATCTAGTATCGCTCATCATTTTATTTTTTTTAATTTTATTTGTTGTTTTGCGTTATATTATTTTCAAATTATATCGCATAAAGTAATGATTATTAAACGCTAAATATAACTTAACAAATCTAAATTTTATTCTTTATCAATTTCAAAAATTAATCATGAATAAACGGAATTATAAAAAATTAAGGGAGTGTAAATAGCGGGGGTTCGATTTGAACGAACGATCTCAGGGTTTCTCATCCAAAAGCGCGAAAAATTTATTTTTTCCACACATTTTTGGGATATGAGCCCTGCGGCATAAACCAGGCTAGCCCACCCCGCTTAGGTTTTTTTTATGAGAATCACTCTTAAAATATGGATCTTATAATTATTTTTTCTATTAATTTCTTTTTATTTTTAAACGGATTTTAGTAGTGTTTTTTTAGTACGAGTTATATTAACAAGTAAATATTTAAAATAAACCCACAAATTTTTCGAAATGGTTGGATCTCATTCAAAAAGCTTTTTTGGGCAAAACACTGGGATAATAGTTAGTAGCTCATCAAGTTCAGATCCATTTATGTTTATTCATTGCTTTAAAAAAAAACCTAACGGAATTTGGGAAAAACC
>JAGXNR010000138.1 GCA_019894875.1 Promethearchaeota archaeon
AATATATACCCAAGAGAAATCGAAGAAGTTCTTTACTCACACCCAGATGTTTCTTTAGCTACGGTTATTGGTGTACGGGATAAAATTTATGGGGAACTTCCTAAAGCGTTTGTAGTATTGAAAGAAGGGAAGTCCCCCTCATCAGATGACATTATTGAGTACTGCAAAAAGAACCTTGCTAATTTTAAAGTCCCAAAATATGTAGAATTCAAAGAAGACTTACCTAAAACACCTACAGGAAAAATAATGAAACAACCATTACGGGAAGAAGAAGAGAAAAAATCAGGTAAAATATTTAATTCTTAATATTATTTTATTCATTTTTGCGATAAAGTCTTACCATAACCAGAGAATCCAACATCTTTGTAAAATCAGTGGTATTAGGTTCATCTATTTTTGGTTCCCAACCGAAGAGAAATTTCGCTGATCTTTTATGTTCAATTACATACCATTTGATGATATTTAGTTTATCTTCATGAGCAGTAATGAATTCAATACGTGGTAGAAATGAATGAAAACCATGTTTTACTATTACATCACTTGGATTGGCACGTAGATTTTTTAACCAATCAGAATCTTCACCCCTTCCCGAAAATATAGTAATTTCACCATCAATCCAATGATATTCTAATGGTGTTCTCCTAATCTTGCCACTGATCCTCCCTCTTGTAGTTAAAATAAGGAAAATCCTTCCAAATCCTAATAGGGGTAAAATCTTTAACCGATATAATGGAAGAATTAAAAATTTATTTATCCTTTTATATTTCTTCAAGATTTTCATCCTAACGTTTTCATTAGGATGATTAAGGTCATAAAGTGCTGATCCCACACGTGGTAATTCTTTATTATATCTGAAATGATTATAATTCGTCATTTAATTTTCTGATAAAAGATAAAATTTTAGATTTGCTTAATGTTTAAATAAATATTAATAAAAAATTTTCAAATATTAAAGTTTTTGAGATGAACAAACTCGCAGTAAATGTGTATTTAAGGGGAAATAAAGAAAATTGGTGCTCGAAATGTTATAAAACTAAGGAATTAGTTGATAATATGTTCCAAGAATTCCCAGAACTCAAAGACAAGGTTGATTTATTATATAAAGATGTAACTTCAAAAGAAACTAGAGAAAACCTTGGAGAACTTAATCCACCAGTTATTTTCTTTGGTGAGAAAATCTTTTCTGAAGGTCAAGTTCCAATTATAAAGGAGTTAAAGCAATCGATACTTGAAGCACTTTAAAAGCTTACTATTTGAAATAGACATGCCAATCTTAAATATGGGAGGGTAGTCTAGCTTGGTATGATACATTAATTGGTGTTTGATCAATCAAGTTGATTTGGCTGGGGGCCAAGTGGCCGAGGGTTCGAATCCCTCCTCTCCCATTCAACTTTTCATTAGAATAGTGTTTTAAAAACCAGTGAATAAAATAGTAGTGTTAATGATCATTATTTAACGTCTTCTTTGTCTTTCAGCTATTTCAAGATACTTCTTTTCTAATTCTCTTATTTCTTTCTGATAGTCTTTGAAAAACCATTTTGGTTTGTTCTGGAGAAAAATCCTCTCCCGTAATACGTCATAATGGGATTTTCCTCTTAAACTTGTGAGTTTTGCTATATCTTCAGATTTTAATTTGCCGTTAGCTACTAAATCCATCCGTGTCCTGAATTGATCTTCAAGTTTAACCTCTTTAAAAATTATTGAAATTGCAGAAGAAATTTGTTGGAGGATTTCTTCTATTTCGGATTCGTTTATAATCCTATTTTCATCAAATTGAAACAAGAGGTTTCGTATTTTCCTTAAAATCGAATTCTTATCATAATAACTAATTAAATCTTTGGGATTGATAATATCTGATAAGTATTTGAGGATTTTTCTTCTAATGTCGAAGGCTATATTTAAATCGGTCATTTCTTCTTCAAGTTTATCTAAAAATTTTCTCTTTAGGTACTGTTTGAATTGTATTATAATGGCTTCAGTTTCGCTTTGATCTGAACAAACTTCGATGACCTCACCCTTAGGAGTAGAATAGGTGAACCCAAAACCTTCTGGACCTAATCCCCCAAAAATAACCATCGATAAACTATAGAAATTATAATTATTTTTGTTCAAGATATCTTCTTTAATTTTTAGAATAACTTGGGGATAAACAAGATGTCCTTCACGGTATACACGTATAATACGTTGTTCATAAATTCTATAAAGATAGCGTGTATTAAATTCTAAAGTAATGGTGTCCTCATTTAGACTGTCTGAATTTTGTCTAGTTTCAACTTCTTTAATGAAATCTTCTACTCTTCCTAAATTCCTAACACTTAAACCGTATATGGCAAAACCATCAGTCCAATTTTTTAAAAAATTAGGATTCATTACAAATTCTCTTTCGGGATCTCTTAACCATACCACATAATCGTATGGCATTATTTTACAGATATAAAAGATTAATGAATCTGAGGCATTTCCAAATAAATCCTTTAAATTAGTAACAAGTAGCTTATCGTTTTCTTTTATTTCTTGAACTATTTTTAATTCTTCTGGGGTAAAATTTCTCTCAAACAAATTATATTTATGAAAGAATCTAACAAGTTCAACTATTCTACCTGTATCACTAATTTTAATACCATCTACATGTAATTTACTAATGACCCTCACAACATCAATATTAGAGACATCAATAAAGATTCCTAACTTGTCAGAATAATTAAATAAATGACTGAAATCATCAAATCGGCTAGATTCTAAGGAATAGGAGAGAGCACTATAATAAGATCTTTCGAGACTAGTTCTGAATTTATCATAATTATTTAAATCGGTAAGATAAGAGGGTGCATTTTCTGTAAATTTGTCGACTAAGTTTGTGAATGCTGAGATGTTTGCCGATTTTAATGTCTTAATTAGTGCCTGAAATTCTGATGATTGCATTATTAAACAATAATTTCGCTACTATAGAGAAATTACAAAATATTTTAACTAGTGGTGTTGGTGATCATTATTTAATTTGATCATAAAAATTAATTACCAATTATTTTAAAAGAGCTAAATAATAACATTTTTCAATATTATCTCAAAATTATAATGTTAAAAATTGATTTTCAAGTTCATTTATTTCCTTTGCATAATCCTTGAAAAACCAATAAATCTCATTTTGAAAGAAAAATCTTTCCCTTAACACGTCATGGTGAGATTTTCCTCTTAGGCTTGTTAGTTTTGCGACATCCTCAGATTTAATCTTGCCTTCTTCAACTAATTCCATTCGTGTTATGAACTGATCCTTAACTTTTATATCTCGAAGGATTACAGAAATAGCTTTAGTTATTTTATCTAAAATCTCTTCTAGTTCAGATTTGTAATCATGTTGAAATTCTTCTATCTGAAAAAGAAATTTTTTTATCCTTCTTAAGATCCGATCCTTATCATAGTAGCTGATTAAATTTTTTGGATTAAGAGTTTTGAATAAATAATCTAATACTTTCAATCTCGCGTTTTCTTTAATGCCTAACTTCTCCATTTCTTTTTCTAATTTAGCCAAGAATTTTCTCTTTAAATATTGCTTATATTTTATAATGATAGCTTCATTCTCTTTTTGATCTGAACAAATTTCAACGACTTCTCCTCTGGGAGTTGAATAAGTGAACCCTAAACCCTGTGGACCTAAACCACCAAGAAGGACCATTGAGATACTATAAAAATTATAATGATTCTTTCCTAAAATTTTATCCTTATTTTTTATAATGTTCTCTGGAGACACAAAATGTTTTTTAATCTCATGAAATTCATGTTCCTCATCATCACCAAAATAGAAGGTTCGATATATGATATTAAATTCTAGAACTTTCTTAGTACCATCATAGTTCTTTTCGAAGTTATCAATAAATTGTTTCATAGAGCCTAAATTTCTTATACTTAATCCATACATAGAATACCAATCGGTCCATGTTTTTAAATAATTTAAACTATATCTACCTCTCAATTCTGACCTATATTCACGATTATTTAGATAAAATCTGATCCTTTCTTTATTTGATAAAAGAAGATCATAAGGCATAATTTTACATGAATAATAAATTAGTGAATCTGATACGTGGTCGAATAAATCTTTTAAATTCGCAATCAGTGCTTTGTCTTTTTTTTTAATTGTTTTGATGAGTTCTAATTCGGCGTTAGAAAATTGTTTCTCAAATAAATTATATTTATTGAAAAATCGAATAAATACAAACACTCTGCCAATCAAACCTTTTTGCATACCATCCAAATGAAGTTCTGCCATAATTTTAAGTCTAAAGGGAATTTTTTTGACTTCAAGAAATATCCCCATCTTATCAGACATGTCAATCAACTTGCTAAATTCATTAAATACTACTTCTTCATCACCCGTACCTCTATATAAAGATAATAATGATAGCAATTTAGAAAGGGCTAAATAATAACATTTTTCTCGATTATCATTAATTTCTTCAAAATCTTCTGAATCCTTCAAATCTAAGAACTCCATCTCTTTATAGTATAAGAAAAAGTCATCAAATTGAGAGATATCTTCAGTTCTTATTGCTTTCAATAGTGCTTGAAATTGTTTCGAAGGCATTATTATACAATGATACAATAGGTGTTGTTATATTAATATTTAATTCTAATTGATTTTTAAAACTAACATATCGGGATTTTTTATCTAATTGGATTAGATTTGAACTTTTTCTAGTTATTATAAGTTTTTAAGGGTTGTTGAACTTCTTTTTATTTAAAAATTAATTAAAATGATATCGTGATTAAATATGAGTAAAATACAAGAATCAGATAAAATAATGCGAATCACAGCAATTTTTGGGGGAGTTGTTGCTTTAGTAGAATCTTTTTTAGAATTAATAGGATTTGGATTAATGCCATATGGTATTGGTATATTAAGTGGACTTCTGGGATTGCTTTTTGCTGCATTAGCAATTCTTTTAGGATTTAAACCAATCCATTATACACCAGTTTTTCTAGGAATTTTAGGAATCCTATTGCTGATATTTGCAATTTTAATAGGGGGAATAATAATATTAATCGCAGCAATAATAGGAGCAGTTAGTTAATATCTAATCTTTTTTTACAGATAATACTTAATTTTATCATATAGGAAACTAAAACGCGGAAAAATATGGATTTAAACATCAATTCCACACAAAAATTGAATAATGGAGTAGAGATTCCACTTTTGGGTTTAGGAACTTGGGACCTTAGAGGTAGAGATGCCTATAAAGCAGTTTTATGGTCATTGGATTTAGGATATCGGCTAATTGATACTGCTTCATTCTATAGAAATGAAAAAGAAGTTGGAGAAGCTTTAAAAGATACAAATATTCCTCGAGAAGAGATATTTTTAACAACAAAAGTATGGAATAACGAACAAGGATATAATAACACTCTAAATGCTTTTGAAAAGAGCTTGGAACGATTAAAAGTAGATTATGTTGATCTTTATCTTATTCATTGGCCAATTAGTGGATTAAGAAATAAAACATGGAAAGCATTGGAAAAGATATATGAAGGTGGCAAAACTCGCGCAATGGGTGTAAGTAATTTTACGATACGTCATCTAAAAGAACTATTTGAATGTTCAGAGACAATACCTACAGTAAACCAAATTGAGTTTTCCCCATTTTTATTTCAAAGAGAATTAATGGATTACTGTAAATCTCATAAAATTGTTGTAGAAGCTTATACTCCACTAACACGTGGAAGAAAACTTGACAATAGATTAGTAAGAGCACTTGCACAAAAGCATGAAAAAACTCCTGCTCAAATCTTAATTCGATGGGATTTACAACATGAAATTATTGAAATCCCAAAATCAGGCAGTCAACAACATCTCCGTGAAAATGTAGACGTTTTTGATTTTACTTTAAACTCAGAAGAAATGTCTCAACTTGATGAATTAAATGAAGGTTTTCGATTAGGTAATGACCCTCACTTTATTGACTAAATATTAGGTTAGGGCTAATGCTAAAAGAAAAGCACCATGGATTTCTGAGATATCACCCACCCTAGAAGTATCAATTATGGCTTTTTTTAATCCCATATAAATAGCCCCGTAAGCTTTTCCCCCACCTAAATGAACCAGCGTTCTGTAAATTAAGTTCCCTGATATGCCTTCAGGGGCAAGGATTAAATTAGCTTTATTCCTCACAGCATCCTCAATTAATATTTCATGATGGTTTATTGACAAAGTTGGGTATTTCTTCTTTATTATTTCCACAATCTTCTCACCATCTCTAATAGATTTGTCGATTTTTTCATCTCTTCCTATGTCACCTAGCCTACCCCCACTTAAAATACTAATATTTGGTTTAATATTTAATAGTTCGAATTCTTTTAGCGATTGTTCAATAAATTCGAGTTTATCTACCAAATTATTACACTCATCAATACCTACAGGGCCATAAAAGAATTGATGCCCATTAACTGTTTCTAATAATGCTAATCTATTAATCTTTTGAATATTTAAGAGGTTTCGAAGATTTTTTAAGAATTTGTTTGAACTTAAAGAACCTCTTATAATTGCATCTATCATATTATTATTAAGAGATTCAAAGATTTCCTTTTCTGCTTCTTCACATTCGACAAATTTAATATTGCTATTACTATTCATATAGGATTTCTGTTTATTAATATTGAGTATGGCGTGTTTATTACCAAATATGTATATTTTTGATGATCTTTCTCTTAGAAAATCAAAACTAGCTTTTAGGATCTTTTGATTGTGTAATTCCGATGTTCCTAATCCTATTCCTATGTTTGCGGTTTTCCCTTTCGACATCAATTCAAATTCATGGATTAGACTCATTATAACATACCATAAAGCAAGTAAGTCATCACTATTACTAACACGTCATAAACTCCGTGTGTTATCATGACAGCTATTAAATTTTCATTTCTCCAATGATACAGCCATCCCAACATTAACGAAATAGCAAAATATGGGGTAAATGATAAAAGAAATAATATAATGAAGAGATCAGGTGATTCTAAAGCAACAAGAAAAATCCCAAGCAAATGAATTAATGAAAATATAATGGCAGTAATTATTATCCCCCATCGATCTCCCAGGCTTCTGACTAAACCTTTTTGCATAAAACCTCTAAATAATATCT
>JAGXNR010000139.1 GCA_019894875.1 Promethearchaeota archaeon
CTCTCCCATATTGTTGTAGAAGATTTTCCAGCAAAACCAACACCAGCATTATTAACCAAAATATGAACAGCACCAAAACTATCGAGTGTTTCTTGTGCTAGTGTTTTAATGTCATCAATTTTTGAAACATCTGTTAATACTGCCTTAACAGTAAAACCTTGTTGTGTTAATTCTTCCTCTGTTTGAGATAAAACCGATTTTTCAATGTCAGAAAGAACAACTTTCATTCCTTCTTGACAAAATTTCTCAGCAATGGCTTTTCCAATCCCACTGGCAGCACCAGTAATAACAGCAACTTTAGCTTTAAATTCTTTCATAATATCTCACATTTTTTATTTAGGGATTAGAAAATATTAACTTTTCATTTTCCCCACCGACTAATTTTGGTAATTTTTTAAATGATTCTTATAATTATTTAAGAAATAGAATATAAATTTCAAAACATTATTTATTACGAAAAAGAGAAGAAAATTTAAATTTCAAGGTGTTACCGGATCCCAATAAGTAACTTTATGGAACTTTACAAGCATTTACCTAAAACTAATTGTAAGAAATGTGGGAAACCAACATGTATGGCTTTTTCCCTAGATTTATTACAAGGAAAAGTAAAAGTTGATGATTGCACACCCCTCTTAGAACCAAAATTTAAGAAGAATTACGATACTTTAAAAGAACTGTTAGGATCAGAAGAGGGTAAGGAGAAAGAGCTAAAAATAGATGTTGATGAGGAACTATGTGATGGATGTGGTATATGTGTTACAGTTTGCCCTGTAAATGCAAGATATTGTCCTCCATCCTTAAGTGGGAAAGCTCCCGACTATCCTCCTGATAGTCATCAATTATTTCAAGTCAAAGATGGGAAATGTGAATTGTTAAACCTTAAATATTGTCGTAGGCTAGAAGGGGAAGGACAGGCAAGAGAATGTCGAGTTTGTGAATCATATTGCCCACGAGATGCTGTTAAAATTGATTATATGTAATAACCTTTAAACTTGGTCAGAAAATGGTTGGAAAACGAGTTACATGTTCAGGATGTTCACTTTTATGCGATGATGTCATTATTAGAAGTGATGGTTTGTATATTGACGAGGTTTTTGGGGCTTGTTTAAAAGGTAAGGAAAGATTTGATCAAATTACTAGTAAAAATCGTATTTTATCCTCCTCTATACGCAGGAATGGTGAATTAGTAAAGGTTCAGCTTAAAGAAGCATTAGATGAGACGCTAGAAATTATAAAGAACTCGTCAAAACCACTCTTATATGGTTTTTCAACTGTAAGTTGTGAAGCTCAACTAAGAGGAATCGAATTAGCGAAAATTATTGATGGTTATATTGATTCAAATTCAACAATTTGTCAAGGAAAAGTTCTGAATACTTCGAAGCAAACAGGAATGACTCTAACCACGATTTCAGAAGTGATTAATAAGGCAGATTTATTGATATTCTGGGGTGCGAACGTTGCAGAATCAATACCCCGTTTATTAAATAAAACTCTTTTTTCTCGTGGTAAATTCAGAATGACTGGTCGTGAAATTAAAACGATAATTATTATAGATCCTGTCAAAACCACTTCATTTGGAGTCATGGGTGTACGTGATATTGCTTTACAAATTGATCCTGGAAAAGATCTTGAACTTATTCATGTTTTAAAGGAAGAATGTTGTACACCTAATAGCATTCCTCCAAAAGAAATTGCGGGTATTGATAGTGATGATTTAAGGAGATTACTCATTCAATTAACAAATGCTGAAAATGGAGTAATCTTTATAGGTCAAGGGATTGTAAATTCAACATTAGACTCAAATGTGATAAAGGAACTACTTGAACTAGTGCAAATGATAAACGCTAAACAGCAAAAAGGTCGCATGTCAGTCATGATGCTAGGAGGTCATTATAATATGGCGGGATTTGACCAAGTTGCCCTTTCATTGACGGGGAAAAACCAAAGTTTGCAATTTGTTAATAATCAACTAGTTGAAACCTCCAATACAATTATATCCAAAATCGCAACTGATGATTTTGATTGTTCTATAATTGTTGGGACCGATGCCATATCACATTTACCATGGGAATTGAGTAAAAAATTAAGGTCAAAACCCTTAATTCTTATTGATAATAAAAAATCCGCAACCTTCAGTGTAGCGGATATTGTCTTACCTTCAGCTATAACTGGAATTGAATGTGAGGGATTAGCGTACCGGTTAGATCATGTACCAATTGCACTGAATAAAATTGTAAATCCCCCGAAAGATATTATCTCAGATGAAAAAATTCTTTCTAGGTTAATCGAAGGATTGAAAACAACTTGATGAGGTAAAAATGATGCAAATGTTAATAAATACAGTAAGGATGGTTGATTATGATCAATCAAAAGAACATGCTTTCGGGGATGATAACTCTCTAAAAGAAAATTTAGCAATTGGTTTATTAAATCCAGATGATTATGAAAAACTCAATGCAACGCCGAATTTGAATTTGAAATTAGTGAATGAATATGGACAAGTAATTATTAAGATAATAAAAGAGAAAAATGTTCCTTTGGGTACAATCCTAATGCCTGTTTCAATTTGGTCGAATCAAATAATAGGAATACATAATGGTCAAATTTCTTTTAAAAATATTGAAGTTAATGTCGAAACCACCCAAGATAATGTTTTGGATATAAAAGATTTATTAGACATCAACAAGAAATAAAAAAAAATAAATATATCATTAAAATGAATAAGCTCATAATAAAAAATGGTCTAGTTTACGACCCTTTTAACAAAATTGAGGGAGAAAAGAAGGATATCTTAGCAGAGTCTGGTAAAATTGTAGACAAATTTAGCAATGAAAACGACATAAAGGAAATAGATGCAAACGGGAAAACAGTAATTCCCTCAGCTATTGATATCCATACTCATATTGCTTCTCAGCAAGTTAATTGGATGAGGTTGCTAGGATCAAGTAATGATACATTTAATAAGGTTTGGCATGGATTAACATTAGAAAACATTGCTAAAAATTATATTTCTATGGGTTATACTTTCATTCTTGAAGCTAATGTGTTTCCTTCATTAGCAAAACAGACGATTTTTAACTTTCAACAAATACCCGTTTTAGATAAAGGGATGTTGTTAAATATAAGTAATCTTTGGCCTTTAGAGCTCGAGTTCCAAAGAGGAAAAATTGAGGATATGGCAGTTTTTCTTTCTGATCTCTTATCTAAAACAAAAGGATTCGGATTTAAAGTTTACAATCCTTTTGAATGTGAAGTGTGGAATTTTAAGGAATTACGAGAAGATATATCAAAGCAAGGAAGATTGTACAACTTCTCAGCAATGGATGTTTATAAAAATGTTGTTAAGTGTGTTGAATTCCTGGGGTTACCCCATTCTGCGCATGCTCATATTGAAGGATATGAAAATGCTATAGGAATAGAAAACCTTTATAAAGTTTTGGAGCAGGTAAAATCATTAGAATTAGAACCTAATCCGAAAATTAATTCCAAAATAAGAAGGGCTCAAGTCTTACATCTTGCTCATCTAAATTCATATTCTATTGATGGAGATAATACTAAAATAATTAGTATTTTAAATGAAAATCCATACTTCAGTGCAGATTTATCCTTTGTTAGCTTTAACCAAATCAACCCAATGATCACTTCAGATAGAAGATTAGTTAATACTATGTTTAATATGGATTCTATTGATAGTTCTTACAAGTTAATTAGTTCTTCCGTAGAATTCGAAGGAGACTCTTTTGTCTCAATGAGGACTCTCGATAAGAATAGTTATCAAGATTGCATTTTGTGGGCAAATGCTCTTGATTTAGCTCTAAATACCTCAAATCAATCCCAAATGTGTTTTTCACTAAATTTTCCTAATTATTCGAATATAACAGATATTCCTGAAATAGCAACTTGGCTTGTAAGTAAAGAAGCTCGAGATAAATTTATGAAGGAAATGAATAGTGAGTTTGTTAGAAACAGTAATTTAAAGGATATTAATCGTGTCCTAAATTTTAACGAATTTCTTCAATTAACCAGAGTGAATCCCGCAAGATCCTTAGGAATTGGAAGTATAAAGGGGAATCTTGGTGTTGGTGCTGATGCGGATATTAATATTTTAGACCTAAATCTTAGGGAAATTGAGATTTCTTCAGAATATATTGAGTTTAAAAAGGCTCTTTCGAATATTGATTATGTTATCAAGTCAGGTGAAATTGTTAAAAAACAACAAAATTTCAATTTAAATTCACGTGGTTCAATTTTTTGGACTAAAGGGAAGCCAGAAGTGGAGGAGAAAGATTTTATTTTAACTAAAAAGAAGGAGTTTTACCAAAAATATTCCTCCTTATTTTATGATTCCTACCAAGTTTTCGCAGATAATAATTTATTAAGAGAGCTTAAATAACTACATTTTTAGATCTTTTTCTTTCTTTTAAATGATTTGTGAGAATTATTAAATATAACTAGATTGAATTATTATTAACTACTTTTAATTAGAAATGTGAATGAATAATGCCTACTTTTGGACATGTATTTTATGGTCTATGTTTATTAATACCGTTGATGTATTTCTCGAGAAACAAATTTAATTACAAGATTGCATTCATTTTCCTTTTGAACAATTTATTCGGACCAGATTTAGTAAGCCTTTTCTTTGGTTATCTTCCATTCCATGGGATTTTAGGATATATCATAATTGCGCTTCCCTATTCACTTGGTATGTCTTATGCTTCTAGATTTTCGATATTAAGAACTGATAAAGGATTTCCGTTGAAATTTGAGGATAGTGGCACTAGTGAGGTTAATTGGAAAAATGCCTTTTGTGTAACAATAGCTGGAATGCTCTCTCATTTCTTTATTGATCAATTTTATCATAATGAATGGGATATGGAACTATTTAGAAGTGCTTGGTTTGATATTACTATTCCTCATACTAGTATGCTTGAGTGGAGTGGAATAGCATATCATCAAATCAGCCCATTGATGATTATAGGAGATATAATTGCCATTACTACAATTATACTTTCATTATACTACTTTTCAAAGGGATATAAAGATACATTTAAACTATTGTTAATAGCAACAGGCGTGGCTCTTCTATCATTACTGCTAATTTCCCCATTAACCTTTTTTGGTGAAAGAGAATATGCTGTAATGATCCAGATTAGTATTTACATATTTGCACCTTTATTTTTACTTGCGTATGTTTCTCGAGACATTCAAGATCATCCAATAGAAGCCCCTAACGAGCAAAAGATCGAAAGGAAGAAATTACTGCTAATTGTAGCTGCAATATCAACCTTTTTTGCTGTATTTCTGGTCCTTTATGCTTCAATTGCAACATTCATGCCTGATTTCGTCGGTGATATGTATGGAGATACTAGCCCTGAAACATTAACATCAATTAGTGTTTTTGGAACCATCTATCTTATAATTTCTTTATTGCTACTTGTAGGGTCAATTGGTCTCTTCTTGAAATTAAAGATCTGTAGATATCTTGTGATTGCTCTTTCACTTAGCTTAACGATATTTGGCTTCCCTCTACTTATTGCCCTATTCTTAAACGAGAAAGATATCAAACCAATATTCGAGAGAGAATAATCCCAAATTTTATTTTTTTTTATATTTTTTTTATATTAATTACAAGTTTTGAAAGAAATTAAGATGAGATCAAAATTACCATTAGAAGGAATAGTTGTTATCGATTTTTCAACAATTATAGCCGCCCCATTGATTGGCACACTATTGGCTGATTTTGGGGCCGAAGTAATCAAAGTAGAATTACCAAAAGTTGGTGATACAACTAGAGGGGGCAGTAGTTCATCTGGCGGAAGGAGTCCCTTTTGGTTAACAATTAACAGAAATAAAAAAACTATTACATTAGATCTTCATACAGATGAAGGTCAAGAGATAGCTAGAAAATTATGTGCTAAAGCAGATGTAGTCCTCTTTAATTTTCGACCTGGTGTTATAGAAAATTGGAATTTAGGACCTGAGACATTACATAAGAATAATCCAATGCTAATAATAGGACTTGTTTCAGGTTATGGTCAAACTGGACCTTATAAGAACAAGGGTGGATATGATCGGACTGTAAGTGCATTTTCAGGATTGACATATACTTCGGGATATCCTGAACATCCCCCAGTACGTTCTGGTTTCCCATTAATCGATTATTTGACTGGATATCTTGGAGCTTTTGCTGTAATGACGGCAATATATAATAGAGACGTTAATAAAAATGGAGGAGAGCTGATAGATTTAACTCTTACGGAATCCGCATTTAGAACATCAGGGGCCGCTATATCAATGTATTCTAAGTTTGGATCTATCTATGAAAGAGCAGGAAATCGAATTAAATTTGTAGTTCCTGCAGAGAACTTCGAAACAAAAGACGGAAGAATTGTAGCAATTAATGCAAATTCTATAAGACTTTGGGAAAAGTTAGCAAGAGCAATGGAACGAGAAGATTTATTGCGAGACAATAGATTTAACTCTTTCCCAAATCGATTCCAGAATCAAGATGAATTATATGCTATCATAGGGGATTGGGTGAAAAATTATACTGCTGTAGAGATTATGCAATTACTTGAAAAAGCTGAAGTTCCATGTGAAAAAGTAAATAACATTGCAGATTTAGCAGAGGATCCTCATATGCGACAAAGAGAAGCCATTATAGAGTATGACGATTATGAATTCGGAAAAATTTTAGTACCGGGAATAGTCCCTAAACTTCAAAATTTCCCGGGGCAAATTAAATTCTTAGGCGCAAAATTGGGAGAATATAATCAAGAAATTTATCACGAGTTATTAGGGTTAACATTAGATGAAATTAAAGATTTAGAAAAGAAAAATATTATTTAGTAATTTATTAGATATCTCCGATATTTTTCTATTGCTGATCTAAACGCAAGTAGATTCAAATTTTATTAAATGATTAAAGGGTAGCTTCGATACTTCTCTATTGCAGCATTTAAAGCAAGAACATTCTCCCAAGGGGGATCTAATACTGTATTTGTGGGTCCAGGAGCGAAATTTCCTGTCGGTCCAGCAATTTTGATAAATTTCTTAACATCTTCTTCAACATCCTTAGGTGTACCGAATTTCAAAACACGAGTATCATCAAGGCAACCCATAAA
>JAGXNR010000013.1 GCA_019894875.1 Promethearchaeota archaeon
GTGTTATATAAAGGAAGAACCTTACAAGAATCTTATAAGGGAGCAATTGAGATTGTGAGTAATATTAATGAAATTATAAAATAATAAAAAATAATCCCGCAATTTTTACAATAATCTTTCCGATTAGGATCCAGACAGTAGATCAACAAATAGTCAGAATAATAGAAACCCTACAATTTTTTTTGGTAATGGTTTTCTTCAACGATTTACAATGGTTCAGAACATTGATCACAAAATTGAGCATCTTCATCGTTTAGAGCCCCACATAGCACACATTTAATCTTTACTATTTGATCATTATTCATTTCAGAACTTGGGGCTATTCTTTCTGCTCTATTTCCTTTGGAAACTCGTCTTTTTGAACTTTCTTCTATAATCTTTTCATAACGTTCGAAGTCACTTTTATGTTGCGAATCAGTTGTTTTACTCACTTCATCAAGCATATATCCGGCAATTCTTCCCCTATAAGTTACAAATAGTAAGAAGCTTGAAAAGATTATCATAGCGATTCCTCCAAACATTAATCCATTCCCCCTTGAAACAGTTTCAAACCATGGCGCATCGAAATCTCCAAACATGCTATCACCTAAATTCTTTGTAATAATGCCATTGATTAATACAAAAATTCCTCCTATTAGTACTGAAAATCCAATAATTCTTACAATTATTCGTGTTCCTTTATGTATATCTTTTTTCTTTTCACCACTCATGGATTTACACTCAAATATTATTATATGATGGCTTAATTAAACCATAAAAAGCTTTAAAGAACTTTTTTTTGGATTAATATTATTATAGAATTTATTCATTTATATTCTTATACATTTTTGTTGTAAAATGCCTAAAATCGTTGATTAAGCTAATAATGGATATTATTGGCAGTTTAGTTCTCTTACTTCTCTTAATACTCACCTAAAATTCTATTTTTCGTATTTTAGATATGATGACGTTAATAATTTTTATTTAATTTTTAAGTTGGGATTGAATCATAAACATCGAAACAACAAATAAATAACAATTTTTTAATACAAGAACGTCTAATATTGAAATATGTCAAAAATGATACAAAAAGCTTTAGCTAGAGCAAAGGAAGCATTTGATTTTGATGGCAATATGATTCCAATATGTCCGTATTGCGAAAAGGACATCAACCCTGCATCATTTTCACGAAAGGGAGGGTCTATGTTTCAAAAAATAGATTTCGAATTTGTCTCAAAATATATAGCAGTATCTATGTTTACGAATATATTTTTCTGTCCTCATTGTAGAAAAATACTTGGAATTAGCAGAAGCGTAATACCTCCTAGTAACTAAAAACAATTTATATGAAGAGCTATTAAGCTGATTTTATGATATTATAAAGAAGATTGAATTTAATTGCTAAAAAAGGTAATAAAATGGCACTAAATTCATTCCTAAACTAAAATCATTAAGTATATTTAGAGATTAAACTATTGTATTTGAAATTAATAAATAAACAGGACTAAATCATATCTTTTTCAGGATATTATCTCTGTTTATCTAGACGGCTTTAATAATTTCATTTACTAATAATTGAAACGCAAAGTTAACATTTTCATCTGTTTTAGAAGACACCTTAAGATAATCTAAAAATCCATATTTCTCTTTAAAGAAAATAGCATCCCTATCCTCAACGACGATTAAGTCAGTTAAATCTAATTTAGCTCCTAGAAATATTATTGGTAATTTTGAATTTTTTTCCCTACAAATATCAACCCATTCATCCAAGTGTTCTAAACTAGACTTACTTGTGAGATCAAAAAGTAATAAAGCTCCACTTGCTCCCGAGGTGTAATTTTTTAATATATGACGAAAATCTTGCTGACCTCCAAAATCCCATAATTGAAGGTCTATTTGTTGATTCTTGGTATTAAATACCTTCCAATAAAAATCAACTCCTAACGTTGCTTTAGTATTTGTTAAAAATTTTCCCTCAACATACCGATAGAGAAGTGTTGTTTTACCGACTCCAGCATCTCCGGCTGTGATGATTTTTAAAAGCTTTGACACATCTTTTCACCCTATCTTCTAATTCACTCAAGTCTTCAGAAAAATTACCATATGTTATACCACCTTCGAAATGATCCCTTTTATTTTTGCAATATAAGATCCTAATTTTCTCTCATCTGATTCAGGTACTGCGATTGCTAAAACTCTGTTTTCATCTAGATCATGAATTATTACAGAGCCGTTCTCACCACCTATTATTGAATATTCCATACCTGCCTTCTGTAACAAGACACCCGATAAATTGTATAGTGCTGCAACCATTGCCGATAAAATAGGTTCGGGCATAGTTGATTGTATTTTAATAGGTAACCCGTCTTTTGTAATAATTGCTAGTACAAGTGTGTTAGGTATTGCTCTTTTAAGTCCTTTAAAAATTTCTTCCTTAAGTATATCCGAGGTTTCAATAATTGCTGAAATTTGCAAACCCAAGTTCTGCAGTTTCTTTATATGGAAGTCTAATCCTTCTAATTCCGCTAATTCCCTATTAAGGTAAGTGATCATTGTAATGCTTTCAGTTAGAATTGAAAGAATAATCATTTCTTTACCTAATATTAAATTATAAGTAACGGCCTGGTTTAAACTGTCTTTGAGAATCTTTGATGATAGGTATACAAGACTACTATTCGCAGCTGTTATCTCATTTGTGGTCATTTCAAATGGTTTTTTAAACTTACTTGTCACTTTATTTCCTTCAGGAGTCCCAACATTAATACCGATTATAGCGTTAGAATTATCTAGTTCTTTTTCAATTAATTCAATTACATCTGCTTCTAATTCTTCAACAATTTTATCTTGTTTTTCCATGCATGAATATATACTTTTGATAATAAAAAGATAGATCTAATAATCTAATAATAATATATAGAGTATATATGGGATTAAAATCAAATGTTTATACAATTATTCTGGCTGCGGGTTATGCAACAAGATTAAGTCCATTATCAAATAGAATCCCAAAACCTTTAATAGATATTAATGGTAAAACTCTTATTTCCAGAATAGTATCGAATTTCAGAGATGCGGGATTTATTAAATTTTGTGTTATTGTAGGGTTTAAAAAAGAATTAATTAAAAATGAAATGTCAAGATTTAAAGATCTCGAAATCTTAATAATTAATCAAGATAAACCCACAGGCATGGCAGATGCAATTGCCTTAGCGTTGAATGGCATAATTAAAAAGGAAGACACTATTACTAGTTTTTTTATAACCGCTGCTGATATAATTTTTACTAAGGAAGAAATCTTAAAAATGTACCATCTTTACACTCATTCAGATATAGTCTTAAGCCTCATGAAATCAAGTGACAATAAAATAGCAAAAGGACATGCAAATGTTAAAATTTCAAAAGATTCTGATTTATCTAAAGATCTAGATGATAGAATTGGTCTAAGAATAATTGACATTATTGAAAAACCAAGAGTTCACCAGATTTTAAGTGAATATTATTCGTTACCTCTGTATTTAGTTAATCATAAAATTTTGGCTTCTATGAATCAACTAGAAGTTTCTGAACGTGGTGAAAAAGAATTTCAAGATGTTATAAGAAAGTCCTTTTCAAGGGGGATGATCATAAGAGGGATCCGCATAATTAAGCCGGAAATAACCATTAAGAATATAGGAAACTTTCACTTAACTAACTTAAAGGATATAATAAATATAAATAGAAGATTCTTATCGGGTGTAAGTATTAACCAATTAAAAGGCAAATCACCTAATTATACTGAGCCAGTAAAAATAAAATCTGATGTCATAATCGGAAATGAGGTATCGATTGGTCCCTTTGTTATTATTGGCAAATATTGCAAAATTGGAGATTTTTGTGAATTATCTAACGTAATCGTATATGATAAAGTTATTATTGGTAAATCAAGTAGATTAGATTGGTGTATAGTTGATGAGAATGTTAAATTACCTGAGAATTTTCAAGCAAAAGAATGTT
The DNA here is from genome assembly GCA_019894875.1 of Promethearchaeota archaeon. The sequence continues at coordinate 3,973 of JAGXNR010000013.1, forward strand.
TTATTACAAAAAATAATAAAAAGGAATTAGAAATCATAAATTTTTAAATCTTAATCAATATAGTAAAAATTATAAATAAGAAATATTGTGATTTTGTTAATGGAGCACGAATTAAAAAAGCAGATTGAAATAAAAGATAACCTTCTTCGCTTAAAGGATGAACAGGTAAAAACTCTTGAAAATTCATTGAATCTGAAGGATGAACAAATAAAAACTCTAGAAAGTTCATTGAATATCAAAGATAGAAAAGCTGAAACTTTAGAGAAAACAATCGCGCTTAAAGAAGAAGAAATCAGAAAATTTGAGTCAGTTTCAATAGATAAGAATATTGTAAAAGAATATGATGAGAAAATACAGAAGCTCGAGAAAGAAGTAGAGATTTTAAATAGAGAACTTACAAAAGCAGATGAAGAGTTAGAAGGTTTAGAATTAGAAAATGAAAAATTAAGAAATACTCAAACCCCTTCTGTGGATCTAAAAATAGTTGATTTTACTAACGCAAACGTCTCCAAATCTGAAGTTCTCGAGAAAATGCGAGAAATTTTGCCAAATGCTAATGCTAGTGTAACGATTGTAACACCGAAGATTGAAGATTTACAAGAGCTTTATTTGTATGAAGTCAAATCTTCAGTTAGTATGAGGATTGCTTGCTCAATCAATCCCGGAATTGAAGAACATTCTGAACTTTTAGAAGAATTCGAGAGTTTAGATAATATCACACTAAAGAATTACAATTTGGAAGATAAATATGCAATAGTGAGAGATGGGGAAGAATTGTTGTATGGTGTTACTGGGAAGTCTGAAAACAATATCTTAGTAATCCACACTAAAGATCCACATCATATCAAGCTTTTAAATGCTTTACCACTAGAAGTTTGGGTACGAAGTCGTAAAGTATAATCGTGCTATTTTCATATTTTAAATTCTTAATTTATAAATGCTTAATAAATTGGGCATTCTTCTTTCTCACATTTATCATTAATATCTGAAAAAACACATTTATCGTAGTTGTAGGCCAATTTAATATTAAATTTCTCTTTTAAAAAAGAAAGTGTTTCACTAATGGAGAGTTTTACTGATCTCTTACAACAATGTTCTAGATTATCAGCTATTTTTGCTAATGAACGTGAAGTCATTTCATTTGCTTTGGATCTTGGTTCATTGGTTGAGGGTGTAGCTCCTGTGAATATACTGATTGCAACTCCTGTTCCCATTCCTGAACCACATGATCCATAGAATCCACACCATCCTCCGGGAATTTTAGAAGATCTTCTAATTGCTTCTTTAATATCAAAGAAAGATATTTCATCTCCATTAGGTTTAGTAACATTATTATTCCTAAGAGATGTTAAAATAACCGCTGGAGTTAACACATGATGTTCAGGACCATATACCTTAAAGTTGGGGTGTTTCATGATTAGATCAGCTAATTCAAATGGGTCTTTAATATCGGTTTCTTCACAAATCTTTTCAATAATCTCAATTGGACCTTTTGAATGGCAATTATCGCATATATAATGTCCTTTTTCACAATAGATATTTGTATTAAACTCTTTTCCACAAAAACTACAAGTAAGATCTTTATAATCCTTGTGGGTTGTGGCATAAACTAAACTTTTACCGCAAATCTCGCATTTATCGCTTTTTTCTTTAGACATCATTAATCATTTCTTTTATAATTCCATGAATGCTTTTTTTCTTTTATTAAAATGAACTAACTGAGTATACCCTATCTTTTTTAAAATTTTTACTATTTTTTTAAAATTCCAACCAATCTCTTTAGGCTTGTGAGCGTCAGATCCTAATAAAATCGGAATGTCTAATGAATACATCTCTTTTATAATTTTCTCACTCGGATATTGCTCTTTACATGGTTTTCTTAATCCACTGGTGTTAATCTCAATTGTTAGATCTTTCGCTTTTATCAATTCTAAAGTTTTCATAATCTCCTCAAAGACTCGTTCTTTATTTGCAGGAATATCATTGAATTTCTTAGGTAAATCAAAATGCCCCACAATGTCAAAATCAAACTCTTCTGATTTAACCATCTTCTGTAGCTTTTTGTAATAATTTATATAAACATTCTGAGCCCCGTAGTAGTTAAAATCTTTTCTAAACCGTGAATCGTCAAAACCCCAAGCTCCTCTACTATCTTTAAAGTTCAAAATATGAATCGATCCTAAAATGTAATCTAATCTATTTTTAACTTTATTTAGGTGATTATTCAAAGCAAATTCCTGATTTTTAAAATAATCTACCTCAAATCCTATTCGAACATTGATATTAGTTTTGTATTTTTCTTTTAAATTTTCTGCGGTTGATAAATAATCTTCAATTTCAGGTATAGTAATTGCATATTCTTGATAAGGAATCCTTTCGATATTTTTGACGAATTCATAGGGAAAATGATCACTAATTCCTATTGTATTAATTCTGCGGCGCCCTACAGCCTGTTTTATGTAATCTTCAATTGAGCCAACCGCATGATGACACATTTCATTATGAGTATGCCAATCTTCTAAAGTCATCTTACATATATTCAATAGTTTAAACAAGATAAAATTAATGATTAGGTAATCTATTCAATTACTTGTTTGACAAGAAATAAACCATGATGGAGGAGTACAAGTTGGTAAAATATCATATGAGAAGGAAAGAAAAGGAAATTACTGACGATAGAGAAATACTTAAAATAATAAAGAATGGAAAATTTACCTCAATTTCTATGAGTAAGGAAAATGAGCCTTATATAATAACTCTAAGCTATGGATATGACCAAGTTAAAAAGGCATTATATTTCCATTGTGGAGAAGGGCAAAAAATTGATTTTATTAAATCCAATTCATATGTGTGTGGTACAATTATAGAAGATAATGGTTATGAAGATGGATGTGGTCAAGCATTTCGATCAATAGTATATCGAGGGAATATAAGAGTTATCAAAGATATTAAAGAAAAAAAGCATGGATTTGACATCCTAATCGATCATTTAGAGAAAAATCCTGGAGAAACCAGAAAAAAATTGCTAATGAGTGAAGATGCATATATAAAACCGATAATTTTAAGATTAGATATAGAAGAGATTTCCTGTAAGGAAGAGAAAGCTGAATCTTAAGCTTATAATTTTATACATTTAAAAACAGTTTGCCAACAGTATTCCCTAAGAAAATCGATTTTATACAAGGGTTTTTCAATTAAATTAAGAAATTTATAAGCAATTTGAAAGATATAAGGTTTATTAATAAATCTACTAAAATACATGGCAAATGGAGATAAGAGAAAGAATTCATAATGTTCTAAATTACCAAATATCTTCCCAGCACTAGTAACATCTCTAATAAATAACGGATGTTCATGTATCGTGCGTTCCTTTGGAGCAAAATATTTCCTGTTTAATTCGACTATCGGATTTTTCTTTAAAGGTTCTATAAACGCAATAAAACCTTTTTTTTTAAGTAAACGTTTGCATGTATTAAAGAATAAACCCACATCAGGTAGATGGTGAATAATTCTTGATCCAAGTATAATATCAAAAGATTCTTCTTCGAAATCTGGAATTTGGGCATTCATCTCTCTAAATTCTATAGAAAGTCCTAATTCTTTTGATTGTTCTATACAATATTCAATTAAATCTTTTGAAAGGTCAATTCCTATTACATCTGCCCCCTCTTGCGCAAGGTAAAAAGATAAAGAACCATTACCACATCCTACGTCTAAAATTTGCTTTCCCTTTATATCCCCTAAAATGTGCATTAATTTTATATTAGCTTTCTTGAAAAATTCTTCTTTTTCTAAGTCAAATTCCGAAGTAGAGGAGGGTTTCTTCTTACTATAATATTCTTTTTCATTTTTGAAGATGTTTTCATAGTTGGAGAGTATTTTCTGTCTTTCCTTTAAATCCATGAGAAATTGTCAAATCCTTTATTTGTTTTATCTTAATCTGATGTAAAAGCTCTATCTATTTTTTTTTACTTTAACTATTATTAGTATATAAAATTATTTTAAACTGAAATATGTATGCAAGTTTTTATAACTGAATTAAAGAATATCTATGATGAATTCTTCAAAGAAACCTGAAAATATTTACTTAAAGATAGAAAATAAAGAGATTAGTCTCTATGAAGGAATTAAATCACTAGTTTCTCTGCAATATATTAGTGAAAAGAATGATATTATTCTTGAGTGTAAGGAAACTCTTCAAAAATTAAGAAAGGGTTACTCTAAAACTCTTGAAATTTTGAAAAAGTTGTTTGACTCTAATGAAAAAGCAATAGTAAGATTATGTGCTGCAAAAGAATTGTTTTTTAATTTTAAGGATATATCGAAGAGTTTTTTAGAAAATCACATTCATAGGGATTCATCAGCATTTTTCCTAACAGAATTTTACAGATTCTTATCCTATCAAAAAGATAAGTACTCTCAATTTTTAAAAGACACCTTAGTTAGGAAATATAAAAGAATCTATGAAGTAAGTTATGAGGAGGCAATATTCTTTGTAGATTTAGAAGCCACTCAAATCAACAGTAAAAAAGATCTTGATTTTATAGCAGGGTATTTCAAAAAATTCAGCACATCTAAAATCCAATTCCTAAAAAATGGTTCTCAATTTAACTTTGCTATCAACTCTAATCATGTTCGAGCACTGGATCTTAGTCGTTGGGAATTTGATAAAATTCCAGAAACTATTGGCAACCTATCAGAATTACTTTACTTAAACTTGTCAAATCTGAAATTAAATTGTTTTCCCGAAACTTTAAACCAATTAGCTCAACTTAATTATCTTAATTTAAATGGGAATTTACTGACAAAAATTCCTAACTGGGTAATTAAATTTTCTGAAAAAAATACCTTAAAGTCCTATATCATAGAGGGAGTAATCAAAACTGATTCTAAAGTGCTAAGTTTAATAGAAATATTATGTGGGAATAAAATTCAAAAAGCTGAAGAAAAAGAAGATATTTTATCTTTGGAAACGAGTTTTAATTACAAAATTAATGAAGATGGACGTGTCATTGGACTTTATATCAAAGATAAGAAAGTAGAAATAGGTATATTTCCAAAACAAATCTGTACACTTGAGTTCCTCCAGGAGTTAGATTTACCGAAATCCTCTATAGAGACAATCCCCGAATGTATAGGTAATTTGAATGCCCTTGAATTTCTAAATTTACCATTAAATAGAATTAGATCTATCCCAAAATCAATTGAAAAGTTAAGAAACTTGGAGTATTTGAATTTCAGCCATAATTTACTCTCAGAAAATGATATAATGGAATTACAATGGAATAAGAATGGATTAGTTCCCTTAGAACAGGATGACTTCGATCGGGCTATTGAAGAATGTGAGGAAACATTAAAAACATACCCAAAAAACACGATTGCTCTTTTTCACTTGGGTATTGCTTATAGAGAAATTGGAAAACTTGATTTGGCAAAACAAGCTTATAAAAGGTTTTTAGACATTGATCCAATAAGTTCAGTTGTTTGGAGTAGTTTAAGTGATATATACCATCAAGAAGAATGTTACGATAAAGCAATTAAAGCAATTAATAACGCTTTGGGTATAGAACCAGATATAGCACTGCTATGGAGTAATCTTGGATTAAATTATAAGAAATTGGGAGAATATGATGATGCAATCGAATCCTATTTACATTCTCTTGAAATTGATAGTAATAATAAATACGTGTGGAAAGATCTTGCTTCTATATATCGAGATAGAGGTGAGATCATGAAGGCAATTGACGCTGAAGAACGAGCTTTAGAGATTAATTTTAGATCATAAAAGATTTCAGATTAGATTAATATTAGAACCATCAGAATAGAGAATCGATATAAAAAATCCAAAATCCATTTATTATTCCCTAATTCGAACTAATATTAAATCTTATATAGTACAGTTTTTATAGTTATTTTTGAAGGATATTATAGTTACACTCTAAATATAGTCTAAGAGTCTATTGAGAGTTCCTATTATTAAACTACATATTAAATCCTATCAATATAATAATTATAAGAAAAAACAAAAAAAGTGAAAAAAAAAATGACCCAAGCTTATGAAAATGTAATGGAAATGAAAAGTATTGAAGTTGAAGAGATTGAAGAATCTGAAGTTCAAGCACCTATGGAAAATGAGGTTGATGAACTACTTGGAGACTTAAATCCAAGATTTTTTGAGGAAGCAATCTCTATGAATGAAGCCAAAGACCAAATATATTCAGCTAAAGCTTATTCTAATTATAGCTTCAATACCTATGGATTTTAATTAATTTTTTTCTCTCTTATTTTTTAAACGATTTATGTATCCTTATAATTATTCAATATAGCTATTTATATAGCGTTGAACTTCACTTGCAGGCTGGAAAATCCCAAAATGTCCCTCACATAAGATATCTGGCTTTAACTCTAAAAGCTTACGTAATGAGTTTTGATAATCATTAAAATTACTAACACCTGGTATCATAGGACCGTGAAGGTCTTGCCCGAATAATATTTTTTTGTCTTCAGTTTCAAGTAAAATTGATATTGAGCCTGGTGTGTGTCCAGGGGTATGAATGCATTGGAATTCACAACCCCCAATTTTTAAGATCTCAATCTCCTCGACAAATTTTTTATCGAGTTTTACGGGGTTATACTTAACACCATACCATGAGGCCGCAGTTTCTCTATCATGCCCACTTTCTTCGATTGGCGCAGCATCTAATTTGTGAGCATAGAACTTTACTTGTTTATTGAAGTCTTTAAGCTCCGCGCAAGCGCCTATATGATCAATATGAAAGTGTGTTATAATACAATGTTTAATATGCATTGGATTTAATCCTATTTTACTAATTCTCTTTATCGCATTCAGTTTCATTCCGCAATCAATTAAAACAAGGCCCTCTTTACTATCAGTGTCAACTAAATAGACAGAACAGCCATAATCCCCTAAATGGTATACGTTTTTAAGAATTTCTTTCATAAAGAATACAATCCTTTTTAATCATATTTTATTCTGAGTAATATTTTTGATGCAGTAAAAAAGTTATTAATATAGCAATTCCAGTCGAGAAAAGCACATCTGAAGCATAATGCGCTCCAATAGCAATACGAGATAACCCAACAAAAATCCCCCATCCAATTATAACTATTGTTCCTATTATTCTAATTGGACTTTTCCACTGTTTTGTCCATAAGGGTATCAACAATGGGAGAAACATCCATCCCATAGCAGAATGGCCGCTTGGAAAACTATAATTTCCGGTTATTCCTTGCGGGATAAACCAAGGTGTATATTCAATAAATCCTGGTGAAAGATCTCTAAATCTAACTCGTCCCCAAAATACCTTAATAAGTTGAACAAACACTAATGGAAAAATAATAGCTAATAATGAAATCACTCCTGATAATGTTCTATAAGCACTCCAGTCTTTTTTCCAAGTAAAAATAACACAAATCATTATTGGTACAATTAAACCTAAACCTGTTATTATGTCAGTAATATCATTTGAAAATACGATAAACAAAATGCCCACAAGAACAGAAATATATGCCGGGATTTTTTGGAAATGTAATTTCTTAAAAAAACCTCCTAAAAATATCGTCAAGGCTAAAGCGATTAAAGCATTCCCCGGGGGTTCACCATAATCCGCCCCAAAGTTACCCCAATTAGAATTTTCATCAACTACTGCAATTGAAATCTCTAAATCGGTAAAACCAAAGATAAATGCCAGGATAATCCATAAAACAATTATGCCTAAAATTAGCTTAACAGTAAAAGATTTTCGAAGATTTTCAAACATTTAAATGCCTTTTATAAGTTTGTTAGAAGATTTTTTATAATATTCCTAATTATTTATTCTCTTATTTAAAATGTTCCATTATGAGATTAAGAAGGATATCCGGATAATTCGTGTAAATTGCATTCACAATCTTATCTTTATATCTCATTTTTATAATTCTCTTCATATTTGTTTTAGTGTTAACACCCCATATATAACATTTAAAACCATTATCTATAACGTCTCTGAATAAGTCTTCAATGTTCCTTCTACGCATTATATTTATCACATTTACTCTGAGTTTTCTTAGTTTATCTAGGTTCAATGTTTTTGAATTTATTGTGCTAATTGTTTCTGTTAAAGTGTATGCAAGATTTGATTCTTTATTTTCCCGTCTTAAAGCAGAGAGAACTCTTAACCGTCGATCTGTAATTTCTATATTATTTAAGAGAGAAGCTTTTCTTGCAAGATTTAAGAGTTCTATTCCTGATTTTTTATCTAAAATATCGAAACTATAACGAAGATTGTTTGGTGAACCTTTAAAAATGTCAAATACTTCTTTTGCTAAGGGGATATATCTACTATCTTCAAACTTTATAGCTCTAAGTTCATTCAACGTAAAATTCTTTATAAGACAATATTTTTCTTCGATTTTAATATGTGGGTCATGAAAACATACCAATTTATTATCTTTAGTTAACTGTACATCGGTTTCAATTCCTACTCCCATACTTACTGCTTTTTCAAAGGCGGGAATCGTGTTTTCAACTTCATATCCAGATGCACCTCTATGTCCAAAAATGTAAGGTTTCATAAATCAAGTAAGAAGAGTTTTGAATATTTTATAAAAAAATGGTTTTTATAGCAATTAAAATTACATATATTACTTAATCTTTTCTCTGGATATTGATAATAATGGAAGAAAAAGAAATAACTTCTGTCAGTGAGGAAAAATCCGCCGTTTCGGAAAAGATAAAAAGTTACTTTAAAAATCTACTTGATTTTTCACAATACGATATAAAAACTATCCTCTATATTTTATTATTTATAGCTCTAATAATAGCATCTTTAGTTTTGTTATATTTTATATATTTTGTTGATAATACAATTTTATACCGATTTGTAATAGGATTTTTTGTAAATCCTGTTTATAACCTTGGAATTTTAGGTATTTTACTCTTTGTATTAATTATGGCGCTTCAAGGCTTGCTTGTTCCACTTCCCAGCGAGATTGTATTATTAGCCACTGGAATGATTTGGGGGTGGTTTTATGGAGGCATTATGGGTATAGTCGGTTCTATGACAGCAGGATTGCTATGTTATTATATTAGTAAACGAGGTGGGCGCCCCTTAGCTGAAAAATTTGTGGGTGAAAAAGCTATTGAAATCGCTGATAAGTTCATTAAAAAACATGGTATGAAAGCAATTATTATCACGAGATTTATACCTGTTATACCATTTGATGTAATTTCCTATACAGCAGGAATAGTTGATATCGATGTAAAAAAGTACTCAATTGGAACTCTAATTGGCTCAATCTTTAGAGCCTTTTTCTATGCAACATTAGGATCTTTATTATTTATGGGATATAGTCTTACACTTCCCTTAGATTTTGATCTTTTGCCTTTAAATGTGATTTTGGCTCAATCCAATTACTTTAATAATATCCTTTTAATAATTTTAGCATCTTTAGCGATAATGTTCTTCATCTATTATCTACTTATCAAAAAATTGGGTAAAAGGGATAAGGAAAACTAATAACATGATATAAGGTAATATGAAGATAAAATTTCGATTTTTAAAATTGGTTTCAATATTTTAGAGCTTGATTGAATGAATTAGATGAGAAGCTATTTTTTGTATATTTATTAAATTTAATTAATTACTCTTTTGGCTTTAAAATCCAAGTTTCCCTGATTTTCTTCCTGGTTTTTATCTCCTTGAGTTTAATCCTTGGAATATTTACTAATAATTTTCTTGAGCTGAGCCGTGCTGTGGGGAGGTCGATTTTCATATAGATCTCAAAACCACAACCCTTAAAAAAGTCTTCAGCCACCTTAAAATTATCAAACTTATTTTCCTCTACATGATGTTCTTCGAGAAACTTTTCTCCCTTCTTTTCATAGAAACCATTCGTAATTGTATCTTGTATCTCATTTTTTATATAAATATCTGAGGTTATCCAATATCCACCTTTTGCGTTTAATAAATTATGGATGATTTCACATAATTTTCGTTTTTGCCCTTCATCAAAATATACTAATAATCCTTCATTCACTATAGCAATAGGATCATTAGAAAATTGGTTGGTGCTTTCAATAAAAGCATTTTCATCAAATACATCCAATGGTTTAAGCACTAAATTATCTATAGGATAATCACAATATTTTCTGCTCAATTCCTGTACAATAGGTTCTTTAGTTTTTATGATTTGAGGAAGATCAGTATCTATATAACAGATTTCGGGATCTTTACACATGCTTAAACCACGAAATGAAAACCCAGAAGAAAATTCAAGAATATTCATCATCCCAACTTTTCTCAGCGCTTCATCAATTGACCAATACCTTTTTTCAAAATGAATAACTCTCAAAATGAAACCAAGTGATGATAGTCTCTCCCGCGAATCTCGTAGGAAATTTTCTCCCCAAATCAATCCCGCTGCTTCTCTTGCAAAAGGAATCGTTGTGAATGCTTTAGTTAATAACAACGATTTTGCAGATGGACTGATTGAATCGTATTCAAGATTTAGCGAATCTTTCACTATAGTTAATGATACTTCTCCAATCCATAAAAATCTTTCTCTGAAAGACAAATAGGATGTAAAGAAAAGTTAATTGTTAACCGTTAATAGGTTTACATGGTTACCATGGTAATACTGTGATATTATTTCTTTTTTTAATATAGATTTGAATATTTTAAAATATGATTGAAGAGGAAAAACTTGATATTGTTGCCAAGATTGAAAAAAATTTTGAGTTAAACCTACCGGAGTTTTACAAGGAATTGAAAAAGGCCATAAGCACTAACAACCGAGAATCTATTTACAAACTCTCTAAGATATTCACTCGCTACCAATTTAAGAAGCTAGATAACTAGAGTTTTTTCTTATTAATTTACTCCTTATTTACTATTGTACGATTTCTGTACAATAGTTTCTTTATTCTATAGAGAGAGAGATTGATTTTTAGATTTCTTTTTGTGTTCAAATCTGGATCATTTATATTTTATATGCATAATTTGTTTGTTCGTTATCATAATATAAAAACTTTTCTGTCCAAAAAACTTTAAATAGACATTTTATTATTTCAAATATAGTAATTATAATAAATTTTATAATAATAATTAATGGAGTTGAAAAGTATGATGAATGTAAATGGTGACTATGAAGAGTTGCTTGAAAGCAGCCTAAAAGAGGAACTAACTTGGCTCGAAGAAGAATTTAACTTTTTGTTTAAATCTAAAAGAGAAAAATACACAAAAGATGAACTTACTATGGGTTCAATGATCCTCGATAATGTAATTGATAACATTAAAACAAATAATAGTGAAGAGTTACTGAGTTTATTAGCTATAACCTTGAATAAGATTGAACATACTTTTCCTGAATTCTTTTAATTAAATTTAATTTTAAGTTTAATTTGGTTTTAACAAATCTCATTCTTAATTTTGTTAGAAAGAGAAATTATTTTAAGAATGAAGCTCATATTTAAAAGGCAATATTGAGAATTTATTATCAGAAAATGTGAGTAATTTTTAATTATGGAAAGGATAATTTTAATTCATTGGTCAACGTCAACAGGTCCGGAACCAATTATACAGTATCCCCCTGAAAAACCCTTTCCTACGAAAGACCTTCTACTAAAGATTTGGGCGAAACATGAGACAAATAAAGAAAATTCCATGATTGAATACATTCCTGAGGATGATGATAACAGCTATGTCTCAATCATGCAAAGATTCGAAGGTGAGGTCTACTTTATCATTTTAGCATATATTCAAAAAGATTCAGATGAAGATATAATAAAAGAATCACCCGAAATATTAGCTCTTATTAGCAAAAATTTAATTGAATTAATTAATACTAACAAAATTACTCGAGCTATTTCTGAAGCTTATACGACAATAAAAAATTATTCGAAGCTTGATGAAGAGGAAAATTTAGTTAATTTTATACAAGATAAGATAAAGTATACAATACTGAAAATATTAAGAGATGGTGTAATCTCTAAATTTGATCTTACTAATAAGTTACGGCAAGATTATGGTTTTTCTACATTAAATATTGACCTAATTTTAATATCTTTTATCCGTGAGAATTTGATAATAAAAAACAATGTTCCCGGAAGTAATGAATGCTATTTTCTGGTAAATGATATATCTTGTATGCGAATACCCCCAGAAAATTTACCTGTTGGAGAAAAGGAAGATATCCTATTAAAAAAATATAAACGAGAATTAGAGAATTTTTATTATAATTACGATATTGTATATGAAATAGAAAATAAGACAATTATTCAATCCGTATTACTCGATAAAGAAGTTTTTTCTTTAATTAAAACCCTAAGAGAGAGAAGCCTTACGGTAAATGATTGTTTAAATATATTAAATAATAGAGAGGAGCTTTTTAACGAACTATTAGATAAGAAATTTTTATATGAATCAAAAGGTTTTGTGTATATTTTTTCAGATGTTCATTTTATTAAATTTAAACCATATTATATTATGAAAAAGTTAGTAGAAAGATATCAGAAACAAGAAATTTCTTTAAATGAATATTTAGCACATCTGAAGTTGTTAAATGAGCAACTTAGGGACTCAGAATCAATAGATTATGAAGTAGTGTGAATTGTATTCCAATATCACCATTACTTTAATAATTTAAAATTAAAAGTATAAATACTCAATCGTTAAATTATATTTAATTCAATCAAGAATTGTCTTAAAAATTGTGATAAATTATGGTTTTAGAATTAGTAGATATTTTACAAGGAAGCTTTAGCTTAATTTTTGTAATTATTTCAATAATTATCGGAATTACCATCTTATCTAAATATTTTAGTCAAAAGAAAAGGTTATATATTTTAGTAGGAATTTCTTGGATTGGAGTGGCAAATCCATGGATTCCGGATTCAATTTCATTCTTAATGAATATATTTGTCCAACAATCTTTAGATGTAGGGTGGTATTTTATAATCGGAAATTGTTTTCTTCCTGTAGTTCTCCTTACGTGGCTTACAGCATATACAGATATGATTAAGAAAGATGCTCAAAAAAAAGTACTCATTATTACTGCAGCTCTTTCGATCTTATTTGAGATCGTGTTTTTTTCTCTTTTTTACATCGACATCAGCTTAATCGGAGTGATTAACCCATTACGACCATTTACTGTAAATTTTGGTATGTTTATTACGGTATATTTATTGATTGTTATATTAGCGATGGTGATTACTGGAGTTATTTTTGCTCAAAAGTCTGTTAAAGTAGAGAATCGAGAAGTTAGGTTAAAAGGTAAGCTACTCCGTGCTGCATTTATTACATTTGCTATAGCTGCCATATTAGATTCCCTCCTTGGAACAATATTTGAAGATCCCGCGGATCCACTTTTAGCTATAATGGTTGTGGTTGTTCGAATACTGTTAATTATAAGTGCCTTAGAGTTTTACAGTGGTTTTCTACTCCCTAAATGGATGAAAGAAATTTTTATGAAAAAGTAATGATAAATTATTATCACTTTTTTTTTTAAGTAATAGATTTGAATCAACTCGTTAATTTCGAATTATCTGAAAGCTCTTCATCGATTGGAGCTTCTCCATTACCATATATATGGTATAGTCCCGCTCTTCGAGCAATTTCATGAAAACTATTAAAAACATCTTTTTCTTGATTAGTTAAAGCACAAGTTTTATATAATAAAGGATTCCATCTATTCAATTCATGTTTAGGATCATACCATAAATCCTCCTGTTTTAAAATCTGAATAAAATCATTTTCATTAATAACATCTTTAAGATCTTGTTTATTTAACATGATTAGAAAAGGAATCTCCTTAATTAGCTTATTTTTTGTTACATTTTTTAATTCTAATAAGAATTCAACATTATCCTCAAAAAGTTTAATTTGGGAATCAACAACAAATATGACAGCATCAGTTTCAGCATCAATTTTATTAAAAACTTTAGATCGGAGCTGGGAAAAAGATTTTTGACCCGCAACAGTATATACTCGATAATATATCTTTTTTTTTTTTGTTGATTGAAAAATACCTCTATCAAAATAAAGGGTAGCTCCACTTGTTCTATTTATTTTTTGCAAATCACTAATAGGAACAATATCCCTTTTACCATCCTTTGTTAATTGATAGAGAGTCTGTAGTATAGTCGTTTTCCCAGACCCGGCCATACCATAATATACAATCTTTAAATAGATGTCCCCATCTTTATATTGAACCATCTAAAATACTCCATATCTTAAAACATAAGTGAATTAACCTAACAGAATTTTTTATTCTAGGATCTTTTTTATCGCACGTATGTTCATCTTTGACTATAATAAAAATCCAATCTAATAAATACAATTTCATTATAGATAATAATTTTCAAAATTAAGGATTAATTTTTTTTACAATGAATAATGATCCTCAAATAGGATATTTGATAAATTGAAAAAGTTCGAAATCATGGATACTTATTCTGACTCAGACTGGAATTGGGAATTTTATGAAGAACTTGTGGATGATGTTGATGAAAACAAGAATTTGATTCAATGTTTCAACTGTGGTAAATGCGTGGGGAGTTGCCCAGCAACAAAAGTTTCGAAATTCAACATAAGGAAGATCATCAGAAAAGTGCTTCGAGGAGATAAAAGTGTTTTGAAAGATTCTGATATTTGGTACTGTTTCCTTTGTGAACGATGCAAAAAAATATGTCCAAAAGAGAATATAAATATGCCACTACTTATTATTAACTTGAGGAATGAAAGTTTTAAAAAAGGATTTGGGCCAAAGTATAATGATTTAAGAAAATATGTTGAGATGTCTGAAAGGTTTCTTACAAAAGGAGTAGTTGTTGAAGAATCTTTAGGAGGACCACTTGCAAAAGAAAGAATTGACGAATTAAATGAAATCTGTAATTTCGCTAGAATAAAATATGTATTTAAAGCAAGTGAGATCAATAAAAATAAGAAGAAAAAATCAAAGAAATTGTAAATAAATCATTCTATTATGATAATAAGTAACCTATCTTTGAATATTGAGGAAATAGAAAACGATTATCCTGAAAATCCTCTAGATTTTTTCAAAGATAAGAATCTCTGCCTTTTTAAGGCTTGTTTAGAAAAATATTTTCCTGGTGTAAGGTGGGGAATTCAAGACTTTCTGGAAGAACTAAACTTAAAAATTAGTGTTTGTGCTAATCAATCATGCTGCAGTGGAACCTTTTTTCAAAGGAATTTGATCACCAGAGCCCAATTTGCGGCTATAAATGAGAGAAATATATATGAGCTTAATCAGCAAGCTGATATAGTGTTATTTAGTTGTAATGGGTGCTACAATTCTCTTTTGAGGGGTAGAGCTTTCATACAAAATCAAGAAGTCCTTGGAAAAACGAATGAAATTTTAATGAATTTAGCAAAAAAAATGGGA
Source organism: Promethearchaeota archaeon (assembly GCA_019894875.1). The sequence goes on from JAGXNR010000013.1 coordinate 19,375, forward strand.
GTTAATCCACCAGGGAAATATAAAGTTCTAGAGGAACCAAAGGTTCGTTTTATACATGACTTAGATTTTTTGTATTTAATAAGGAATGAAGTATTTAATTCGTTAAAGTTTAATTTAAGAGATCTTAACGTCGCTACTCATTATGGTTGCCACTATTTGAACCTATCACGAGATAAAAGGAATTCTGAACTATATTTAAAGGATAAAACCAAACTAGATGAATTAGTTACATTGTTTGGTGGAAATCCCGTTGATTATCAAGAAAAAGAAAGTTGTTGTGGTTGGGGCGCAAGTCAAGTAGTATTACATCCGAAAGAAGCACTACAGATAACCTATAATAAATTGAAAAGTGCTGAAAATGTTAAAGCTGACTTTATGTTAATGCCCTGTCCTACTTGCCTATATACCCTTAGTAAACCGGAGTATAGAGAAAAAATCAATAAGTGGTATGGGGAAACTCTCGACATACCTACAATTCATCTTAATGAACTAATCGCAATTTTAAGAGGTTGTGAAGAAGACCGTTGCATTACTCTTCGCAGAAAAACTCCCCGACTCCATGAGATTTTTGAAATAATAACAAAAGAATAAAATTTTTAATGACTTTATAAAATTTGAAGAAAAATTTAGAGTTCTTCAATCGCGTACCTTGGACAAGAATCTAAACACAATAGACAACCTATACATTTCTCATATGAGAATTCTAATCTGTTTTCTTTACTAGTGTGTAAAGCATCTGTCGGACATAATGAGATACAAGCTCCACAATCAATGCATTTGTCGTCATCAATGATTACTCGACCTTTCTTGTTTACAATTATGTTATTCTTCTCTAATGCTTCTGTGATTTCCTTAGTTTTATCTTCGGGGATATCAATTAGTAAATTAATTCCAGTAGAACCTGAAGAAAATTTCAGAATGTTAAACGTAATATCGTGCTGTAGAATATCGTTTACAATCTTCGAATAATCATCAAAATCTTTAACTAATCCAAATGGTAGTGTGCAGTTAATTATTGTCATACTAGATCAATTCCTCCGAAGTTATAATTCCAGTTACTTTATTTAAATCATTAATAACAGGTAAAGCTGAAATATTATTTAATTTCATTTTCCTTATAGCAACATCAATCGGTTCATTATCAGTGGTGGTTATCACCTTTTTTGTGATAATGTCATTTAAATCAGTTTTATCCCTAGCAATCGCTTTTGTCACATCAAAACTCGTGACAATTCCTTTGAGTTTATTTTCTGAATCTGTAACAACGATGTGATTTAAATTCTGATCAATAATTTTCTCTGCTACAGTTTTCAAATCACAATCATCACTGCAAATTATTGCTTCTCGTTTTAAATCTTTTACAAACTTCACCTTACTTGTTTGTTTCATCGGTTTAACTACTGTATCTGTCGGTAATGTTTCTGCGGGGGGATTTAAATAGAACTTTCCTTTCTGAATCCATTTTTTAAGAGTTTCTGCAATTTTTCGAGCATGGTACAACGAAGATAACGAGGAACATTTTACTTTTTTACCATTCAATTCAATATATTCCCCTCTTAATTCTTCATAGTTAACTCGTCTGAGCTTTGGGCGATCCCTTCTCGGTATTCCATAATCTATGATATCTGTAAAGAGTTCCGCATCACTAATTGCAGTTTTCTTGGCTAGACCTTCGTTTAAAATAGGGATTGGAATTCCAAGACCCACAAATAAAGATGTTCCATATTCTTCATAAGAAACCCCTCTTAAATATTCCGCACTCATTTGCTTTAAATCACCCTTGACAAATAAAGTCCCAAATTGATTTGAAGGGCTGTGTTGAGTACCTTCTCCAATAACATAGCCAGTACCTCCTCCTAAAAATATCCTAGTACCAATTCCTATTGTCTCATAATCTGGATCATTACTCAACGGGCTTAAACATCCTGCTCCTGCATAATGTGCATTTCCAAAACGAGGTAACAACTTCCCCATATACGTATAAAGAGTTCGATCCGAACTATTTACTGCGCATACATATCTTTGATAGGCATTTCTTGGGTTTACTAAAATTGCTTGATTTATCTCATTAATGGTAAATTCAGTATTTACCTCTGCTAAAGGGTAGCAATCAGTAGTATATGAATTACCTCTCAACCGTATAGGTTTCCCTGCAACGAGATCTTCGATAACATGGCCACCACCATATTCAAAACGTTTCACTTCTGACAATCTTGTACAACCAATATAACAATCCACCGCTGCATTACCATGATAAGCATGAACGTCATTTAACCACAGATGTTCAAATTTTATAGGAGGATCAGAATGTCCAAAGTTTAAAAAAGCACCACTCGAGCACATTGGACCAAATGTTCCTGTTGTTACTATGTCAATCTCTTCAGCTGCTACTTTCACGCCTTTTTGAGCGACAATATCAACCATTTCTTCAGCAGTTACCACCACGGCTTCTCCATTCTTAATTTTTTCATTAATTTCTGCGTATGTTTTAGTCAAAATATCACCTAATTTTGTTGTAAAATATGCATATTTCACATATTTAGTTTTAACTTTATATCGAATATATCCTATATAAATATTCAATACAATAATTATGCATAATTGGCATAAAATATCCATGAGGTAGATATTATTTATAAAATTAAGAAAAAGGTAAATCTAATAATTTTGAATGAAGCTCTATAAGATCTTCAGTAACTTTTCCCGTATTTAGTATAGTTTATATTATTATTTTGTTTTCTACAATTACTACAAGGGTAAATAAAGCTATAATGGTAGAAAGCAAACCTTCTTTACCTTCATCAAAGAACAAAATAATTGCTATATTCTTATTAGTCCTTACTACTGTTCTCTGGGGCACTTCTTTCATTCTTACAAAAAACATTACTGAGGATGTTCCTATTTTTCTCTATATGGGCCTGCGATTCGCAATTGCTTTTTTAGGATTTGCCCCGTTGTTTTTTCACTTAAAACATCTTAACAAAAAAGCAATTTTGATGAGTGTTATCACAGGTATGATCTATTTTTTTGGCTATACAATTCAAACATACGGACTTCAAACAACAACAGCGGGAAAAGCGGGTTTTGTTACGGGATTGAGTGCTATTATAGTTCCGTTTATCCTATGGTTAGGGTTTAAAAAACCGTTAAACAAAAGAGTTTGGATTGCTGTAATCTTATCTGTCTTAGGGATGGCTCTTTTATTATTAGAAGGAGAATCAGGAATAATTATTGGTGATTTAATTGTATTAGGAAGCGCATTTTTCTGGGCACTTTTTATTATTTATAATGATAAATATGTTCCACTCGTGGATATTTACTCGTATTCGATGATACAAATCGCAGTAATATCTTGCACGAGTTTTATTAGTTCATTGTTAATCGGAGAATCTTATGCATCCTTGTCATTTTCTCCATCTTTTTGGTGGGTGATGGTTTATATGGGCATTGGAGTTATGACTCTGACTATATTATTTCAAAATTGGAGCCAACAGCATCAAGGTCCTACCCAAACCGCGATTATTTTTACCCTCGAACCTGTTTTTGCCGCATTATTTGGATTTATTATCGGAAATGAAATATTGTCCTTATTTGGGTGGCTTGGATGTGGGTTAATTTTTGTAGCAATTATCATTACCGTGCTTAAAAAAAACAATCATAATGATAAAAATTCATAAAAAAACATTTTTTGGTAGATCGTACATAAGTCTTTAGTCAAACAATCATTTAAATATTAAAAAAAGTATTCTTTTTATATAAAAGGGTTGTTTTGTTAAGAATAATTCTTTTCACCAAGTTTTTGTTTAATTTAAAATAGTAGAACTCCCGGGATTTCGAAGATGACCGCACGTAAGTTAAAACCAAAAGACCTCGTTTTATGTAATAAGTGCGGTAATGTGATGATTACGAGAAAAATTCGAATGAATCATTCAAGTGAAGAAGAATTCCAAACCATTAATCAATGCATCGTATGTCGATTTTGGGAGCCGATAAATAAATAACTTCTGTTAAAAATTACCCTAATCAATTTCCACAAGTGAATTTCTTTCTATAGACCGTTGAAGAGTGTGTTTAATATAATTAAAGGATCTTTATGGAGTCTCTCATATTAAAATTTTTAATATTTCATCTTGAAAGACAATCAAATGGTTAATAATTGTGAAATTAATATAAGCAATAAGTAACTATTAAATATAACTTCGCTTATAGCAACGTATAGGCTAATCCGATAACAGAAATATTTGGGTTAAACTAATTTATATGTTCCTTTAAATTCATTTCAAACTATTTTTAGATTAATATACTTTTTAATTAAATTAAGGTTAATTTCAGAATTAAACTCTAAAAAGGGTTTAAGTTTAAGATTTTAACTATAATATTCCGTTCGGTTAGAACAAATATAATTTAAAATCGGTTGGTTTTTATATTAGGAATGTCTAATTGTAGGTAGGAAGTGTCCAATTTGAATCTGGGAAACATTGGATTTCAAGAGTGTGAGGTTCTCAGCTCTGATTAAGCCCTCTATTAAACTCTTACGAGTTTAATTCTCTCCCTGATTTTAAAAATTTGCTCGGATTCTTAGGGCCTTCTTTTTTTCTTTTCAATTATCACTTAAAACTGAAATAGATCCATAATCTTTATTGAATTTGGGGTTCAAATATTAATACTGATAGTCTTTAACCTAGTTTTTTCATTTACTAAAATGTTACAAGTAAATTTCTAAAAAGTTTAAAAGATGAAAATTAGCCTAATAAATCGTTTATCTTAAGTTTTAATCCATCCTCAGCAGCAACAACTCTTTTTATTTTTGTTTTCTCTTGGAGTTTTGCTACTTGGCTAGGAACATGATTTTTTTGTGAACGTGGTCCATCCATAAATGAGCCAAAATGAGTTATAACTAAGGTTTCTAAGGGAGGGTCAATATTATTAAGATAGGGAATAACTTCATCAGTACAAACATGCCTTTTACAAGTAACAGAATCAGGGCGTAATAAGTTAAGAATTAATATGTTCACACCAGAAAATTGTTCTGAAAATCCATCAAAAGCCATCGTATCACTAGTATAGGCTAAAGAATAGTTTGCAAGATTAAACCTTATTCCAAATCCTTCATTATATGGAGAGTGAACAACCTTAGTGCCCACAATTTCAGCACCTTTATACTTGAACATATCCCCCGCTTTAAATAGTACAATTTGTTCCACCATTTGCAGATGATAATCAGATATAAGATGAACTACGTCATCTGTAGTGATCAATATTCCTTTTTTATAGTAATTGTATTTTTTATCGTGTAATTGTTCTCTTGAACTTTCTATAATTGCACTAGCATCATTGTAATGATCAACATGTGGATGAGTTATAATAAATAAATCTGTTTTTAAAGGATCCTCGCCATATTGATTCATTCGTACAATAGCACCAGGACCGGGATCTATATGTGCTTGTAATCCATTGAATTTATATAAGAATCCTCCTGTAGCACGATGTTGAGTTCTTATATGATGCCTTCCGCCCCCAGATCCAAGAATAACCAATTTGTCGTTCATGATTTAATATTTTCTTCTACTTTTAATCAATATTTACTAACTTCAGTAAGTCTCTTTGCTAATAAGTTGAATAATTCTTCAACATTATATCCTGTTTTAGAAGAAATTTTAATGTAATCACGCATATTAAAGGTATTTTTTATATGGAGAGCACTCTCATCATCTACAGCTATAAAATCTTCTAAATCATTTTTTGTTCCAACTAAGATGATTGGTAAATTTATATCATGAAGCCTGGCAATGTTCACCCACTCCAAAATATCCCCTATTTTTGGTATGTTTGTTAAGTCAAATAGTAGGAGTGCTCCTCTAGCACCCATGACGAAACTATCAAGAAGATGACGAAATCGTTGCTGACCCCCTAAATCCCAAAGTTGTAGAGAGCAATGTGCATTATCAATTGATAGTTCTTTCGTAAAAAAATCTACGCCGACAGTCATTACACTAGAATCATCGAACATTCCATCTACATATCTACGTAGTAGACTCGTTTTTCCGACAGTTGCATTTCCGGTAATTAAAATTTTAAATATATAGTTACGCAAAATTCAATCTTTTTAGTTATGAATGGGTATAATAAGGTAAAATTAATGAAATTATTTATTTTAATTGACAAGACTAACAAGTTTTCAATTGAGTTTTCATTATAATAAAACTTATGAAATTGTCTAATTTAGTGATATCTGAATCCTATAGTATTTTGTTAAAACTAGTTATGCAACACTAGATAGAAAAACGTATTAACCAAATTCAATGCTAAAGCAAGAATATTTTCAGATTCCAATTAAGGCATTAAATGATTATGCAAAGCGAATTCAAAGAAATTATGTTAGTGAAACCGCATCTGAAATAACATATTATGATGATTTAAAGAGATTTTTAGAGGAAATCTTTCCCTCTAACAAGGGATATTTAGTTCAGTCGGGATATAAAATAAAGAATTCATCAAATCGTCCAGATCTTACAGTAGTGTTTAATAATATTGTACTTTTCCATATCGAGGCTAAACTTCCAAACACTCCTCTTGAAAATATTGTAAAATTCGACTCTACTCACAGATTGAATGATCAAATCTTGAGATATAGAAAGGAAGGTGTACAGTTACTAATTACCGACTTCAAAAACTTTTTACTGATTGATCCTAGTATCCCAAATGAACCACAAATTACACAGAATATAAAATTTGAATGTATATTATTAGAAGAAGTTAGTAATAAACTCAAACCCGCGAAAAATGCATTACCAAATTTAAAAAGATTGTTAAACTATACTTGTGAAGAATACCTTCAAACAATCTCAAATATAAAGAATTTAATTAATCCTTTAGCAGATATTGCCAAAATAATTAGAGAAAAAGCAATTGCTATTTTGAACAAATCTCAAACAAATAATATTAGTAAAACAGAAAAGTTGGCAGCTAAGTATTTAAAAGAAATTCGGGATGATTTTGAAAAGTCAATTTTTAAAGAAGAGCTGGAAGATAAGAATTCTTTATTTTCAGATCTTTTTGCTCAAACAATAGTATATGGTGCTTTTTCAGCATGGATGAAGTTCAGTCAAAATTATTCAAACAAAATAAAATTCACTCTACAGCTAGTTGGTGAATATTTACCTTATGGGAGTTTTATTCGTGAATTATTTCTAACCTTAAAAAGTAAAATCCCCTCTGAATTTAAACTTATATTAAAAGAATTAGAGTTACGTTTTCAGAAAACAGAATTTAAAGGGTTGGTTAATACAGAATCTATCATTACTACTTTTTATAGTGATTTTCTAAACCTATACGATCCAATAACGGCCAAAAATAGAGGTGTGGTTTATACTCCTCATGAAATCGTTGATTTTATGATAAAAGGAATTGATTTTATGTTAAAAAGGTGGTTAGATAAACCAAATGGGTTGATTTCTGAAGATGTTTTAGAACAAATGGAAAGTATTACCTCTTTGAAACTCAAACAAACGGAAATCACTGAATTCCCAAATGAGGATGGTGTTAAATTAATAAAACGTCTAAGAATCCTTGATCCTGCCGCAGGTACAATGGCTTTTGCTTCTGGGCTTCTAAATTTTGCTCAGGAAGAATTTCAGAAAAAATTCCCTCAGATTTCATTAGCTCAAAGTGCTTTTCACAAATGGGTTAAAGAGACGTTTTTTAATAACGTTTATGCTTTTGAAATTCTTATGGCGCCCTATGTTCTTGGACATATAAGAACATTTTTAAGTCTTGATAATTTAGGTTTGTCTTTAAATTCTGAAGAGTTTCATTTAAAATCATATTTAATGAATACATTAATGACGCCACCTAAAGATAGAAAAATTGAAGAATGGATTTTTAATAATGTTGATATCGGACGTGAGATTAAAGAAGCACTTCAAATTAGAGATAGGAAAGATATATTCGTAATTATGGGTAATCCTCCCTATAATATTAGCAGTCAAAATAATTGTGAATGGATAAATGAAAAAATTAATGATTATAAAATTGGGTTGAAAGAAAAAAACCTAAAAATTCTCTCAGATGATTATGTTAAATTTATTAGGTTTGGACAATGGAAAATTGAGCAAGTAGGTACAGGAATATTAGCTTTCATTACAAATAGTCGATTTTTAGATGGCCAAATGTTCTCAATTATGCGTAAATCCCTGAAAAAAACATTTGATTATATCTATATCGTAAATTTGCATGGAGACATGAGGAAAAAAGAATCTGGAAACCCATTTAATATACGTGTTGGAGTTTCTATAGCTTTTATGGTGAGATTGGATAATAAACCTAATAAAAATGCAGCAATATTCTATATGGATGTTCCAGCTAACACTCGGGAGGAAAAATTTGAAATTTTAAATGAAGGATTTTTTGAAGATAGATTTTTGTTGCTACCTGAAACTAGTAAGAATTACTATGTTAAAATTGACACAACCTATATGGATAGATTTGAACAATTTATTTCTTTAGATTATTTGTTTAAATCTAAACCTACAAGTGGTATAATGATTGGTAGAGATAGGTTATTAGTAGATGTAGATAAAACAGTTTTAAAAAGAAATTTACACCTCTTTTTCGATAAAAATTACGAGGAATTGAAGAAGTATAACATCAAAGTTAATGATACAAAAACATGGAAGAAATCAAAAGTATTCCATGAGACTAACATAGAAAAATCAATCACAGAAATAAGGAAAATTAATTACCGTGGTTGGGATTTTAGATACTTAGCTTATGATAGGGCACTAGTTGAAGGTCACAGGATGGGATATATTGATCAGATTTCTCACATAAATCCCGCGATAACAGTTACAAAGTCATCAAGGAAAAAAAATTTTGAAACTGCCTTTATAGTTGATAATATATTGGAGAAATGTTTTATGGCAGTAACAGACACATCATATGCCTTTCCACTGTATTTAAACGGTAAAATCAATATAATAATCCCCAAATTATCATTTCAAGTAAATTCTGAACAGATTTTTTATTATTGTTATGGAATATTATATTCTCCTACATATAGGAATAGATATGACGAACTTTTAAGAAAAGAATATCCTAGAATACCATTTACTAAAGATTCAAAATTGTTTGAGAAAATGTCATATATTGGCAAAGAATTAGCCGATATACATTTAATGAGACACGACATTAGTCTTCATTTAGAACTGGCTGAAATAGATCCTGACGATTGGATAATAAATAATTATATATACAACCCAGATAAAGAAACCTTGTATTTTGATCAAATCGGGAAAGATGATGAGAAATTCTCTGATAAAATAGCTTGGATAAGAGGAATAACCCCAGAAATATGGAATTTCTCAATTGGATCTATAAAACAAATTGACCAATTCTTAAAATCTCGAAAATATAATTCATTTCAAAAATATAATACTCTTCAGCGAGGCTTAAATCATAAAGAACTAGTTTATCTTTTAAAAATGATTACTGCTATTGAAAAAACTATTGAATTACTCCCTCAAATTGATCATATTTATAACCAAATTGATATTCTATAATAAAATTTCGAAGCTCTTATTCCCTTTAACTTAATATAATCAATGAAAAATTATTTAAATATTAATTAAATACTTCAATATTATTTATTAAGTTATAATCTGATTAAAATTAGTCAACTTGACATCTGAAGAAATCAAGATTTCGAAGACTCTGGAGAATGGAATTGAATTCTCATGTCAAATGTGTGGTGGTTGTTGTAGAGGATTCAATGAAGGTGAAGTGTATTTATATAAAGACGATATCCTTCGATTAGCTAAATTCTTAAACATGGAGGGTGAAGAAGGCTTAAAGAAGTTTGCTGAGAAATATGTCAAGGTAGTTAATGATAGTTTTTTCTGGAAAGAACCTGGTGCTAATAGCGGTAAAACTTATAAATATAAGACTTTAGGATTTGCATTCATTGGAGATGATGATCATTGTGATTTTTTAGATGATAAAAATCGCTGTACTGTTCATAAAGCTCGTCCCTTCCAATGTCGATGCTTTCCTTTTTGGAAGATGATGGTTACTAATCGGAAAAACATTATTAAGTATGCTAAAAAATGTCCTGGTTTACAAGCTTCCCTTAAAGGGCAGGGTCAGTATTATAATCCTCAAGAAATACAAAAATGGGCTAAGGCAGAATATGAAATGGAAAAAAAATATTTCTTGGAAATGAAAGAAAATAATTTTGATATATTGAAAGTATATCCTTTTCTGTCAGAAGAGAAGCTTAAGGAGGGCAAATAGTCTTGCCAAAGGGATTAATCATTATGAGATACGATAATAAAAGCGGTATCTCAATAAAAGCGAAATATCCTGGTGAAGGATTGGATGTATCAGATGGAACTCTAATGAATATCTTCAGTTTACATGAATTTAGTAAACAAGATGGAATTGTAAGTTTGACAGTAGGGGAAATAAATATAGCTACATACTATACTGGTGAGGATTTAGACTACTATGTTGTTTTAATATTAAAACTGCTTGAAAATCCAGAGGACTATGAGGAAAGATTAAAGGAAATTTCACAAATCATTCTAGAAAATTTAGAAGAAGAAAAATATATTGATATGCTTCCATCTTTATTTACTCAGGTCTCAAAACTGCTTTAATACAAGAAAGATGTTTAAGTGATATTGTAGAGTTTTATAATATAAAGAAGAGATAACATTAACTTTTACTGATTATTAGGAATAATTAATAAAAACTTAACTCTATATTAACCATAGAACTGCGAAAAATTTAACATATACAAGTGGTTGTAAATTGAAAATTGGCTTATTTATTTGCGATTGTGGAAAGAACATTAGCGGAACTATTGACAATGAATATGTTATTAAACATTTTAGCCAAAATCCTGAAGTTCATGTTTTCAGAGACCAGTATCTATGTTCTGAATCGGGTTTAAACAAGATTATAGATGAGTTGAAAACGAAGAAAATAGAGCGTGTCGTAATAGCTGCCTGTTCGTTTAAACTTCATGGGTTGCTTTTCCGAAAAACTATAGAAAAAGCAGGAATTAATCAATTTTTAGTATCTTTTGCGAATATAAGAGAACAGAACTCCTGGGTTCATGCTGATCAACCAGAGAAAGCCACAAGAAAAGCAATTGATCAGATAGGTATGGCAATAGAACATGTTAAACTCTTAGATCCATTAGATGTTCAATATTCTAACGTCCTTCCGTCTACTTTAGTTATTGGTGGTGGTATAGCCGGAATCAAAGCTGCGTTAGTAATCGCGGAAGCAGGATATAAAGTTTATTTAGTTGAAAGACAGCCCACAATTGGGGGTCATATGGCCTTATTTGATAAAACTTTTCCTACATTAGATTGTTCGATTTGTATTCTCGGTCCATTAATGACAGAAGTAAACAATCATCCTAATATTGAGCTCATGACTTATTCTACAGTTGAAAAAGTTGAAGGATATATTGGCAATTTTGAAGTATCAATAACAAAAAAACCACGTTTTATAAAAGAAGACGTATGCGTAGGTTGTGTTGATATATGTCGAGAAGTATGCCCAATTGATATTGAAGAGACTTTTTTTCCTCGGAAAGCTATAGATATAACCTACCCTCAAGCAATACCCCTACTTCCTAATATTCTCGAGGAATATTGTATCGGTTGTAAGGCATGTCAACAAGCATGTGGGGAACGAGATGCGATAGATTTCGATCAGGAATCTGAAACTTTGAATATCCAAGTCGGTTCAATTATAGTTGCAACAGGCTTGGAAACGTTTGATCCTTCCTTACTTGGTGAATATAATTATCTTAAAAATCCAGATGTTATAACTACAATGCAAGTGGAAAGATTACTGAATAATGATGGTCCTACTCATGGAAAAATTATTAAACCGTCAAATGGTATCAAGCCTAAAAAAATTTCTTTTATTTTGTGTGTGGGTTCTCGGAATAAACAAATTCATCGAGAGTACTGTAGCCAAACATGCTGTAATGCGTCAATAAAACAAGCAGTAATAATTAAAAAAGAAAATCCGGATACTGAGATTAGTATATATTATAATGATATTAGAGCTGTCGGTAAAAATTGTGAAGAATTCTATAATAGAGCTAGAGAGACATTTGGAATTAGATTTATTAAGAGTAGTATCTCCGAAGTGTTAAAAAGTGATACTTCAGAACAATTAGTGATTCGGGGAGAAGATGTAATTGAGAATAATCTATTCGAAAATAAAACTGACTTAGTAGTATTAGCAGTTGGTATTGAACCCGCTGAAGGAACTGATAAATTGAGTAATATTTTAAACGTATCTTTAGATCCTTACGGTTTTCTACTTGAGAAACATTTAAAAGTACGACCATCAGAAACTACATTAAATGGAATATTTTTAGCCGGTGCTATACAAGGACCAAAAGATATTCCCTCAAGTATCGCTCAAGCTGAAAGTGCTGCTTCTAAAGCCATTTCTCTAATAGCTAAGGGAAAAGTTGAGTTAGACCCCCATATTATATACCTCGATAAAGAGAAATGTGACCTTTGTAGATTGTGCCTTGATTCTTGCGTGTATAATGCATTAAAAATTGAAGAAAATCAATTGGAAATAGTAAAAGAAAACTGTTCTGGTTGCGGTGCTTGTGCTGCGATGTGTCATTCTGATGCTTTATATATACCCGGATTCACCAAAACTCAACTCTCGGCTCAAATTCAATCATTATTGCAACACAAGAGCGAATCACCTTTAATCATAGCATTCTTATGTAATTGGTGTTCCTATGTTGGTGCTGACCTCGCAGGAACAAGTAAATTAACATATCCAACAAATATCAGGATTGTTCATGTAATGTGTACAGCAATGCTTAACCCCTCTTTAGTTTTTGAAAGTTTCTTCTATGGTGCTGATGGAGTGTTAATCGCGGGTTGTCATCCCCAAGATTGTCATTATGAAGAAGGATTTATTAAAGCAACGCTTCGATATGAAAGTATAAAAGAGATGTTGACAGAAACAGGAATTAATGAGAATCGTGTTAGAATTATTAGCATTGATGCTGGAGAGGGGGAAAAATTCGCGAAAGTAATAAAAGAATTTAAAGAATCATTAGAAAAATTAGGTCCAATTCGACCTAATGAATATACAAAAGCCCTATCATCTAAGAAGAAACAAAAAACTAATGAAAAAGTAACACAAAATTAGATGAAAATTAATTAATAATTCAATTATAGATATAAATAGCATTAACTTAAAATTCATAGTATACAAAAATTAATTTCTAATTTATACTACTACTATTAATCCAACTAATGGTTTTATATTAGTAGCATACACTTTGAGAAGTGGTACAAGGATGAGGATAAGAGCAATTGCTATTGGGCAAATAGTACCATTTTTATACAAAAATGAATCGATTTTATCTTTTATGCAAAAGAATCTCGAGAATTTCTCTAATCTAAACAAGGCATTGGTTAATACTTTCGAAGAAATTGGTTATCCCGTTCAAACTAAACGATTTTGCTCCCAACCTATCTTCAGCTACGAAAACAAACTTTTTTACGAAAAAAATTTGCAAGAGACTTTAGTTGATATTGATAACCAATTAAAGTTCTTACAAGACATGTTTAAAGATTATGAATTTGATTATTTTGCCTGCGCCATGATGCTAGCAGACAAAATTCCAGAATTAGGAATTTTTGAAAAATTATTATTAGATGAAGTACCTAAATTTATTAGAGATACTGATATTTTTTTTACTTCTTTACCTGTAGCATCTACCCGAGAAGGAATTAACATTTCTGCTTTAAAGTCTGGTGCAAAAATAATAAAACAATTATCTGAGCCAGATCCAATTAAAAATCTAAATTTTTGTGTATCCGCTAATGTGGGTCCAAATTTTCCCTTTTTTCCTGCAGCCTATCATTTTTCAGATAAACCTGCATTTTCAATTGCTTTAGAAATGGCAGATGAGGTGATAAAAGCCATTGAAGAAGCAAGTACTATAAAAGATGCTCAGTTTAATCTTCTATCAAGATTTAATCAAATTTATGATGATATTACAAAAATCTGTGAAAAAATTGGTCGAAGTTTTAATGTTGAATTTAAAGGAATTGACTATTCACCTGCTCCTTTTCCAGAGATAGATAAAAGCATTGGTACTGCGATCGAAAAGCTTGGAATTGAGTATTTTGGAGCAAACGGTACGTTAACAGGAGTCGCGCTGATAAAAAACGCCATGCCCGTTAATAAAGAGAAAGTTATTGGTTTTTCTGGGTTTTTTCAACCCGTTCTAGAAGATTTTATTTTATCAAAAAGACTTTCTGAAGATAAGTTCAATTTAGATTCGTTACTTTTATATTCTACAATGTGTGGGGCAGGACTTGATGTTATTCCATTACCGGGAGATGTAACAGAACAAGAATTATTTTATATTTTGTTAGATATTTGTACTCTTTCGGTAAGATTAAACAAACCTTTAACATGTAGGCTTATGCCAATCCCCGGAAAAAGCCCCGGGGATGCAGTTGATTTTGATTTTGAATACTTCGCTCCTTCAAAGGTTATTAGTTTTAGGAGGTTATCTGGTGAGAATAAGAATGATTTATTTCATCGAAACGAGAAATTTCTCAAATTTCTATGATAAGATTTTTTTAGATGCTTTGAATAATATTTCTATAAAGAGTAAAAATTATAAATTTATGGGGATTCTTGGTTACTAAGATGGATGAGAAGAGAGAAAAAAGCACTTTATTGTTCTTTAATGAAGCAATAGAATATTATGATAAATTCACTGATCAAGAAAGTGTAGTAGATGAGCCTGTTAGGGAAAGTAGGTTTAGTAATAATTTTTTAAGAAATTCTATGTTAAATGAATTAAATAATTTAAAAGATATTATTGAAAATAATCCAGATTTAAAAATAGAAGCATTATCACGAGCAGATAAAGAAAAATTTCATAAATTTATTAGTTTTTACAGAAAATGTCCGATCTGTGGAAATCATAATCACTATTATAATTTAAAACAGCTTTTTTTCGATGAAAGTAAAAAGAATTTAATAAAAGAACTAATAAGATTGATGAATATTAAGCATAAGAAATTCAGACGTTATAATCTTAATATGGGAGTACCTTGTTGTGATTGTTTTAAAAGGATGACTTTAGAAAAATAACTCCCACTACTTACTACAAGTATTCTACTACTTGCCCACTTTGAGTAATTTCATAGAAAATAATGTTTTCTTCTACAGTCTTTTTAACGCAGAAGGCTTTTAATAAGTAATCGATATTATAACCTAACGTTGCCTCATCAGTTAAAATTTCTCTGTCTTTCAAAATTTCAAGTAATCTATTCTTTGAGATTTTTTTTGCATCATTTACAATGACTAGGATCTCACGCCTGATAGGGTGATTCACAGCTTTTAAATAGAGCGAATGTAAGTGCTTTGTACCCTCAACTGTTTTTCCATACTCTTCCATACTTTCATAATTTTTAAAATCAAATTCATCAGGCATGCTTTTGAAAATCCTTCATGGAAAATAAATTTTGTTTTATTCTCGATAAATTAAGAGATTGAATTCTATTTTTATTTGGAGTTTTTAAATATGAATTAAGAAATAAGGTGTATAAAAATACTAAATAAAATTCTCGATAAGATGGTTAAAAATGGAAAAATCGAAAGCATTCAGCTTAGAAAAACCGTCTCTTTTAAGTGAGAGTAATTTAAAACCTAATCGGAAAAAAGAGAAGATGGTTGATAAAATAGAAGATTTATGGAGTAATAACAATTCAAACGGGAAGAATTCTAAATTTGAAACCAAAAAATTAGTGGTGAAATTAGAAACATCGGGTAAAGATAGAAGGAAGATTTCTTTAAAACTTGAAAGCAATAGTTCAAATATTCATTCTAGTAATTATAATCTACTTTCTGAACTTTTAAGGGAATTTTTTAAAGTTGAAAACAATCAAAATTAGATAATTTCTGCTAAATAATCAAAATTCAGCATTTTAGACATATTTTTACATCTTTTACTTGGAATTTATAAGAGTGTTAAAACAAAATATTTAATGTTAGGACTCTTATTTTTTCATTAATTAGAAATTTTGATGTGAATAAAATGGATATTAATGAAATTAAAAATCTTTTAGGTTCTGAAGCTGACAATCTACTGAATCATACATGTACCGGGATTCCAAAAAACATGATCCACGCACCAGGACCAGACTACATAGAGAGAGTTTTTGAGCACACAGATAGGAACAACTTAGTACTAAATAATTTAGGTCACTTGTTCAATCAGACAGGAAGATTAGCTGGAACGGGATATCTTTCAATTTTACCTGTAGATCAGGGAATTGAACATAGTGCTTCAGCAAGTTTCGCAATCAACCCCTCGTATTTTGATCCTGAAAATATAATTAAATTAGGGATAGATGGGGGATGCAATGGTGTTGTTTCTACTCTTGGGGTATTAGGATCAGTTTCAAGACGGTATGCGCGCAAAATACCCTTAATTGTAAAAATTAACCATAATGAACTCTTAGCTAAACCTAATATTTCAGATCAAACTCTTTGGGCCGGTGTAGATCAGGCTTTGGAAATGGGTGCAATCGGAATTGGAGCAACAATTTATTTTGGGTCCCCGAACTGTCGGCATCAAATTCAAGAGATAAGTGAAGCTTTTAAATATGCGCATGAATTAGGTCTTGTATGCATCCTTTGGACCTATTTAAGGAACCCTGAAGAATTTATTAAAGATGGAAAGGATTACCACACTGCTAATGATTTAGAAAGTCAAGGAAATTACTTAGGAGTGACCATTGAAGCAGACATTATTAAACAAAAGTTATCTACAACTAATAGAGGGTTCCTTGATTTAAATTTTGGGAAAACCGATAAACTTGTTTATGAAAAATTAGCGACAGATCACCCCATCGAGTGGAATAGATATCAAGTGGCTAACTGTTATATGGGAAGAGTAGGTTTAATTAATTCTGGAGGGCCATCTGGAGACAATGATTTCGTGGATGCGGTGACTGCAGCAGTAATTAATAAACGCTCAGGAGGTATGGGATTAATTCTTGGCCGTAAAGCGTTTCAAAAACCTACGCCTGAAGGGATAAAAATATTAAACGCCGTGCAAGATGTCTATTTAACTAAAGAAATTACTTTAGCGTGAGAATTTTAAAAATTTTTTTTCTTTTTCTTTAAATCTCTGTAAATCTTGAATCCTATAATTTAATCAAATTATACTATCCAAATTCTTTTAAGCAAAACACTCTTCTTTTTTTAATATCGAAATAAAGGTAATAATTGCTGTGAAAAATCCAATTAAATAGAGAACTCACCATTTGTATAAATTCGAGATTTTTAATCTTTAAACAAAACAAATAATATAAAATATATAGTGAATGAGATTTTTAATCTGAAATGAAAATAGAAAACAAAATTTTCAGCGTTTCCTTTAAATTTAGAAAAAAGTCTGCCTAGAAAATTAAAATTAAAAGCATATTCTTCATTATTCTTCTTAAAGATTATTTTTGTAGATTTGATGAATATGCCAAGATATAGAAATTCCAAACAGGATAAGGATCAGAATCCTTATAAAGTGAATCAGGCAGCCCCAAGTCCTTTCAAATCATTCATTGATTTCAATACTCAACGAGTATGTCCTTCATGCGGGAAAGCAATTAAAATCTCTCATAATTTCTGTAAATTCTGTGGAGTTGACTTGAGTGCAATTGAAGCAATCGGGAATTCAGATGAGATTTCAAAGCAATTAGCAATAACCGCTGCTACCGATCCCGATCCTGGTGTCAGAAAAGAAGCAGTTGATACCTTAGGAGACTTTGGGGAAAAAAAAGTATTGGGTGTACTTACCTATGTACTCCTTAATGATCCAAATGAGGAGGTTCGAAAAGAAGCCGCTGATGAATTAGGCGATCTACATCATCCATATAGTATGGAAGTACTCGCTAAAGCTTTAAAGGATGAAAGCCCTATGGTAAGAAAGGAAGCTATAGAGGGATTAAAAAAAATTAAAAGAAAAGTTAAACCAGAGAAACAAAGCAAGGGTAAACCTGAAGAAAGAGCTGAGGATGAAGCTAAGGATGAAGTTAAAAATGATACTGAAGATGATACTAAAGATGAAACTGAGAATGGAATTAAAGACGAAACTGAGGATTAGAAATAAAAATAATCCTTCAAAACCAAGTCATAAAAAGATATTAAAATTCAATCCTCATTACTAGGAATTTTGGGTAATGGTCTTCTTCCTGTAGGCTTAGCATTTGCTGTTTTTTCCCCTTCTTTCAAGGAGGTTGGTTTTTCGGGCATCGGGGTCATTGCCGGTTTCTTCTTAGGTGCTGCTTTCTTAGCTACTGGTGTTACTTTTGACGGACTTGGCTTAGAAGCTTCCT
This sequence comes from Promethearchaeota archaeon, assembly GCA_019894875.1. Next base: position 37,791 of record JAGXNR010000013.1, read on the forward strand.
TTCTTTCTAAAACTTCTATCGCCTCAACTGAGGAATTACCCTCTCCAAAATGCACTCTTAGAATATGATTATTTAGTTCTATCATCTTCTTTGGTACTTTTTTAACAGGTTCCCAATCCGTCTCTACGATGTCTTCTCCAAACACATTTGCTGTTTTTGAAACTGCGGCATAAAGTGTATGCCCTACAATTAAATTTAATCTTTGACAATTAGCAGGGGTATCATTTTTTAGAATCTTCTCCATAATTTCTTTCTTTTGAGATTCTGAAATACCTTTTGAAGGATAGGAACTAGGACTTGATGATTTTGGGATTGGAGCTCTTCGTGTAGGAGCAGGTTTAGATGCAGCAAATGAAGAAACTACTACTTTACTGCTTGTATCCTGTAATGCTGGTGAAAAATATTCTTCTTCTGTCTGAGATTTGGTAGATGCTTTTGCATCTGTAATGACGGCTTCTGCCATTCTATCTCTCTCTATATTTCTTATATATCGCATATCTTCGAGTTTTTCAGTTACTTCCATTGATTCTAATTGAAACGCATTTAAAAATTCTGAAGGCTCATCCCCGGCATCCACCGAAACAATTTTACACCGATGATATCTCGCATCATTCATAAGCTCTTCTTGGAGCTCTTGGGCAATTCTAGAACTGATAAATCTTTTTCGAACTGGTGATTTAGGTCCTTTCCAAATGAAGATCCTTCTTAATTCTTCACGCACTATTACAAAAACTTGTTCTGGGTGTAAATTGGATTGAAGTTCTTCTTGGGTGAAATCTAGCTTAACTTTTTCTCCAGAATCATCCAAATCGTAAACCATAAAGGGCTCATAGTCTGACATTTTTCTCAAACAGTAAAAAAATTTGATTGATTATCAAAGTGAAATTAATAGATGAAGATTTTTATAAGTTTATTCGAATTTTCTTAACAAACTTACTTATTTTAAAGAAAATATAAAATTACGTTATTTTAAATTTAATTTTTCCGAAAGATTTGAGGGTAGTTTCTTTTTAAAAGTTAAAATGTTAGTGGTCGTGAAGTACATTATCAATTGATAATACAAACCCTAACAAAATACGTCTATCAGTTTCATTATCAAGTATCCGTAGAGCATAAGTATCCTTAAAGTCAAATAACCCGCCAAGAAATATATCTCTCCATTTGTCAGCCTTTTCAATTTCTGCAACTAATTTTCCAGACATATCAGTTAATTTATAAGACCATCCCATAAATTTGCCTTGAGCCTCAAAGAAACGTTCTCCACTAGGTGACTCTAAAAAAAACTTTGGTCTGAACACAGAAAGAATTTTCTTCTTGATCCTCGCAATCATATTTCCTTGAGGATCTTTTAGATCTTGAGCCCCACGAGCAGATACAATTTTCGAGTGAATAGTAGCAGATAATGTGCCATCAACTTCAAGTAATTCAACTCGACGACGAATACTTAAGATAATTCTTTTCATTCGACCAATTATTTGATTACTTTCATCAAGTATTTCACCAGAGCCCCAGTCCCAATACTTCTAACGAGTGAAATCAATGAGATCTCACTTTTCCTTAAGTATGTAATAATTACGGTTGATATCAAATAATCCACCGGGACGATCATAGGGTTGGAAACCCATTGTTGATGGTGAAATGATTGTGGTTGCTGCTGCTGCCACCGAAACTTCTTCTTTACCTTGTTTTACACTTGTAGGGATCGATGAACCACACTTCTCACAAAAATTTTGCGATAGATCTTGGATCTCTGCCCCACAATTCGCACAATAAACCATTTTTTTTACCTTTTCAAAATTCAATTATTTTTACGGTTTAGATAGTAATATTTTCTTATAAATTTAAGTCACAATTAGTCCAATATTTATACTTATTATTTAGATAAAACAATTTATAGGTTATACCTAATCAAGATTATCAAGAAAAATATTATAACCTAAAAAATCTCGAGCACAGTTGGGTATTGATGAAAAAAAATGGTTTTACTTCTTAGGGTCGGGCACTTCCTCTTCAATTTTCATGAGTTTCTTAGCATAATTAACATATTCTTCAAACGGAGTTGTAAATCTCACCACTAAACGAGCACCATCGGGTGACCCTCCACCATGCATACAACCGGGTACACCACCACCAATGGTTAACCATTCTGATAATCGAGCAATTTTAATTCGCGTTTCAGCTGAGCAAGTACCTGCTTTGTAATATTTCTGAATCATTTCACCATATTTTGGGTTAGTGAAATCTTTATATGAAGGCATACATCCTGTTTCTACAAGACCGCCTCCAATTTCCTGAGTTAACCGTTTAGTCTCATAGGGTAATGTTGCCACCATCACCTTGTTAGTGTGAGCCGTCTGGGGATCTGCAAAAAATGAACCTGATGCGTGCTTAGTACCAATTGCACATGCCCCTGCACCCAATCCGTAAGTAATCTGATTATTAATCGACATATTAACCAGTTTATCTATAAAAGTTTTGGATGATAAACCATTTGCTCGCGCCATTAGTGTTGAGGCTCCAATCATCACGTCTCCCTGACCTGAAACACAAGCTCCGATACAAGCTCGATAATTAGCAGTAAAGTATTGAATGAGATTAGCAGTATATTTATATTCTCCACACATGAAAATACGATCATTTGGAATAAAGACATTTTCGAAAAATAAAAGTCCCTGAGTTATTCCCGTATCAGGCATTTCAAAGTCAGAAGAGTCTTCTAGATCCCGTCTATCACTAGGATGAGTTGCTTCTATTATTGTTAATCCTTCAATATCACGTGGTACCACACAGGCTAATGCGTAATCCTTATCTTCTTCCCGATATGATCCTCCTGGAAGAATAAATATTTCTTGAGACGCAGCAGTTCCCGCAATCATTAATTTAGCCCCCCGAATAACGATACCATCTTCCTTTTTTTCAACAATTCTTAGATTTGCATCTAAGTTTGATTGTTTTGAAGGTTTTAAACTTCGATCCCCTTTAGCATCAGTTAAAGCACCCGCAACAATTAAGCCTTCTTTTTGGGTATGAAGAATCCAATTTTTCAATCTGTCTTGTAACTTACTACCGTATTCTTCATCAATTTCTTGAGTAACTGCCCACATAACATTAAGTGCATTCCACCCTACACATACACCTCCAGTACATGATCCCGTTCGATGATAATTTTGTCGTTTTAATTTCATATTTATGATCAAATCATCCGAACTTCGCATCAGAGAACTCCAGCGATGAATTTTTTCACCTGTAAAAGATGATGTTGTTGTGTATATCTTCTCAAGTTTCTGATCATTTGACGCATCAAAATTCAAAGCATGACTTTCCACTACTCTCCTTGTTGCAGGGTGTGTAGTGACATCCTCAATTAATTCCCCGAACTTATAAATATTAGGAGACATATTCCCTAACGCGTTTAAATAATGTTCTCTCGTTTTAATTCCCATATCTCTACTCCTTTTTTCTCAAAAATAATATAATAAAAGTTAAAGCTAATTCGTTTAAAAAGGTTAGCACAGCATTATAATAAATCTCTATAAAAATAAAATGGACTACTTAGCTTGTATTATGTTTCTAAGTTTGAGTAATTAAGGCTATGGGGAGATTTATTACCCCTCATCATAATGTTTTAATTGAATAGGGCTTAATTATTATTATTATTATTATAAAATATTTAGGAAATTAGAATGTCAAGTATTAGTATTCCCAAGCTCTTAAAATTAAAGGATTATGTAACCCTTATGGGAACAACTTTAGGGATTATTGCGTTAATATGTGCGTGTATTGGGAGCCGAGAATATATTTCATTAGGATTTTTCTTAATTTCTATAACTTTAGGAACAGATTTAATAGACGGTTATATTGCTCGTAAAACAAAAACAGTTAATGAAATGGGAAAGGAGCTGGATTCTCTAAGTGATTCATTAACATTTGGTATTGTTCCCGCAATTTTGACATTCCAAGCATTTAAAACCTACACTTTGTTTGATATAGTTCTTATTATAGGTACAATATGTTTTGCTTTCGGCGCTATTCTTAGACTAGCGCGATTTAATATTTCTAATATTCCCGGTTACACTGGGGTTCCTACACCGATTAGCGCTCTTTTATTAATTACTTATTTTTATGCTAATTATTTTTTTGCATATGGGATGGGAGGTAATACTTATCCTTTTCTAATGGTTTCATCTTATTTAATACCCATCTTTATGGTTTTCATTGCGTGGTTTAACATAACAGCCTATATTAGATTTAAAGAGAAAGATAAGTTTATTTATATAACATTCATAATCCTTGCTCCTTTAAGTCCAATTTCGGGTATTATCGGCATCTTAAATCCCAATTTTTACGTATCAATGTTCATGTCAGTTTTCTTTTTATCCTCTTTTATATTTATATTAATACTAATTACTAGAGGGTTCTTTCTATATATTATTAGAAAAGGGAGTTGAAATATTTAAAGAAAAGTATTAGTTGAGCTTTCTAAGTCAATTTGTCCTTCCAACTTTCTACATTCTCAACAATCTCTTTTTTATCAATCTCACTCAGTAGTTGATCGTTAAACCGATGCTGGTTAATGAAACTTCGTAATTTATGCAAAGTAACGGAAAATCCCTTTTTTTCAAGCACAAGATCAGCAATTTTTTGCAATTCTTCACTAAATTTTTCCCCTTTTAAGTTATGTAACTTCTGAACTAAATTATCAAAAGCAGCACTTATTAATATACCCGTTTCATCTTTAGTTTTAAGAGTTTTTGCAGGCTTTGGGGTCTGTTTTGGAGCAAATTGAATTTTTTCTTGTAGTTTTTTCTTTATCTCCGTAATTCTTTCTGTAGTTTTTTGAGCAGGGGGTGTTGATTGAGGAGTTTTTTCAGCTTGTAATTGTTTTCCTTGTTGATTTCCAGAATAATTTTGTTTTGAAGAGACATTTTGAAATTTAGGGCTAGTAATTGGTTTAATTTCTTTAGCTGTTTCTAATTGGTCTCTTTTGATAGGTTTTGATGCGACAGTAGGAGTTTTAGTCTTCTGTGAGCCATAATGTGTATCTGAATATGCTTTTTCCCATAAATTTTTAATAATAGGATCCAGTAATGATATTAACGGTTTGAAATTACTGCCAATTCCAATGAAATCATTCAATTGTTCTTTTGCTTCTTTTTGAATGACACCAATAGTCATTTGATTACTATCAGCCTTTATTGCGATGATATTATCGTTCTCTAGAGTTTTATATATAATGTTTGATATAGAGTGAAAATTTTTAACAGTGCTGTTTGTATGTGGCTCTGAAGAAACAATTTTTATTTTTAAACTTCTCGGTATTTTTTCAAATTGTTCCAGGGCTAAATGATTTTCAAGGTGTGGTACTATAATAACAAGCTCATTTTCAGCTGTAGAAATAGATTTTTGAATTTCTTCATTTATTTTTATCAGGCTACTGACAGTCCAAATATTAGAAAGTGTAGATGTCTCTGAAGTACTCACTTCTTGATAATACTCCCTCATAAGGCTTTCAAGGGGTTTATTTAAATTTGAAACTTCATCAATGGAACTTTGAATAACTGCATTCATATCCTCCGTAATATTACTTTCAAGTTTTTCCATCTCTTTAGAAAGTGAATCGTTATTTTCTTTAAGGATATCATAAATTTTATTCATTTTGGTTTCAAAATTACTTAACATGTTAAGTAATATTAGTTTGAAGTCATCACGATATTGGAATGTGGTATTTACTAAATTCTTCATTGGTTTGATTGCTTTATCAAACTCTTGTTCAATAGTTTCATGAAGGTTTTTAGAAAAACCTTTTACTAATGTATCTACTTTTTCTTTGAAGACTTGCTCAATAATCGTTAAAATTTCTTCCTTATGTTTTTTAAACTCTAATAAATCAATTTTTCCAGTTATTTCAGCCTTAATACCAGAAATTTGCTTCATTAAATGAGAAAATTGCGTTTGTGTCCCCGCTTTTATGATTTGGCTTAATTCCGCTAATTCATTATTGAGGCTCTTTAATTCTTCCATTCCTTCAACAACATCTTCTACTTCTTGTTTTTGAATTATGATGTCTTCTTCAATATCTTTTTTCATATCATGAAAACTATCCAGAATAGTATCTAATTGAATATTTTCATTTTGCTGAAAGGTCTGGCTTACGGTATTAACCAGTAATTCATAAATCGAATCTTTAATCCCCTTTAAGTTTGCGTTAATGTTTTCATAATAATTTATAATCGGGAGAATTGGGGGAATTGCCAAATAATGTAATAGAGTTTCTTGCTCTTTTGGAATTATTTGAATCAACAAACCACCATTTATAAGCTGACTCAAATTTTCTTCAAATTCATCTAAGGATGTTTTCGATACGATAGAATATAATTCATAATAAGTAAGAGGTGCCTTCCCTATTGTGTTTAAGTAGATCTCTATTGCATTATTTGAGAGCTGCAGTTTTTTTAAAAAATCTTCCATCATTATGTCGCGTACCAATTTCTCATATTTTTGTGAACTTTATATACATTTTATAAACATTTTGAATTTTTATTTGTATTTATTTTTCGTCTTTACTAAAAAATATAAGGAGGATCTATCATTATAATTAATAGAAAATTTTAAGATCTTTACTGTCTATTAAATATATATTGGTGAACGACATGAAGGAAGATGTTTATTTCTACTTAGATTTAACAAAAGAAATTCTGAAAAAAAAAGAATTAGTTAAAGTCATCAAGTATTACATTGAAGAAAAAAATAAAGTAAACATCAAGGGACGCTACTCACTCCTTATATTCCAAGAAGAAGGTAATCCAATTTTCATCACAGATAAAAAAGATTCAGGGATTATTGCAAAATCTATCGATGAGAATTGGAGATTTAGACCGAAAAAACAGAGTTTCTTTGAAAATGGCTTATTCTATATTTTTTCTTATATCGCTGAGACGGTCAGAAAAAAGTCAAAGTTTAATCGAATTATAATAATAACTGATACACCATCTGATTTATCTGAGGATTATCAGGATGCATTATTTAATCTTGTCTCCAAAATAAAAAACTTTCCTACTTTCATAGATATCATTAGGGTTTCTGATAGTGCTAACCAACTTTTTAGTGATGACGTGAAACTGAACATGTTAGCTAGCGATACAAAAGGAGGTATTTTTTATCTCAAAGACAAAAAAGAACTGGCTGATGTGATTAAAAAATTAGTCAAAACCAAACAATTTACAAACACATTTGCCGACCAACCAGATCGTATTCAGATTAGTAAAGAAGATTATGCATTTTATAATCGGTTAGCAAAACCATTAAAAAAATCAGAGAGTACAATGGAACAATTAGTGTGTCATTTTTGCAAGGAGGAAGTATGTCCAATATGTACTGATGTATATGATATTCCTCTACTTTGTGAAGATTGCAATACTAGTTTTCACAATTGTTGTCTTACGAATTATACTATTAATCATAATATTGGAATTCCTAATATTTTACGTTGCCCCGGTCCCTCGTGTGATGTACTTATTAAAATAGATGAAGATGAACTTATTGAAGTATCTGGTGAAGTAGAGGTGACTAGTGTAAAAGAATATATGGATGAAGAAGTTCTACATGAAATCCCTAAAACTCTTCCTAAGGTACAACCCTTACCAAAAGCATCTTCTAAGGTTGAAATTGAAAAAATGGATAAAATTGAATCAGAACCATCTAGAACTAACGGTTTAATTGAAGGAGAACCTGTAAAAAAAGTACACATTGGTGGATTTTTTGGTAAAACTTTTACGGTTAAGAAGGTTGGTGATAAAATTGTATATGAAAAGATAACCAAGAAAACAACTCTTACATCTGATACTACAACAGAAAGAAGTAAACCCAATAAATTTCAAGAGTCGAGTCATTCAAATATTCAGAAACTTGAACGTACAAGAAAAAAAGAAGTAAGTTTCGTTATATGTCAACAGTGTGGCAAACAATTAGATCCAAACCAACAGATAAAATGCTCATATTGTGGATCTAGAATCTAAGTATTAGAAAGAATTCAAGAATTAATAGGCATATTTTATGGTACTTCAGCAATACTAAAATCATATACCAAAATTTATTATCAAATTAAAGTATATGAGATAATAAATAAAAATAAATAATACTTCTACTATTATGTTTTTATAATTTTTCTATATTTTTAGAAAAGCTTTTCATTAATTTTGATACTAAGATGTTACCCAGCACAGATAAAAGAAACTCAGAAGAATTTATCTTTTATATCGATTTAATCACAAATTTCCTCAAGAAGAAATCTGTAATGAAGGCGATAAACTCTTTTATCAAAGAAAAAGATAAATTTAATGCTTTAAGTTCTTATGGTGTGGTGCTATTTCAAAAGGGAGAAAATCCTGTAAGTAAATATGATTTAAAAGATTCTGATTCTCTGTTAAATGTTATAGATGAAGCATGGGAAACAAGAGAAATTGAGAAGAGTTTTTTAGAAAATGGGTTATATGAGATTTTAGCTTATATTTTTCGGAAAAGTAGAACATCAAGAAAAAATTATCGAGTAATAATAGTCTCTGATACCCCAAGTAAATTATCAGAAGATTATTATAACGCACTCTACGATTTATTAATTAAAGCTAAAAAATTTTCAGCTTTTATAGATATAATCCGTGTAGGAGATGAGAAATTTTATGAAGATGACGTAAAATTAAAAGTCATTTCCAGCGAAACTCAAGGTGGGATGTTCTACTGCCAAAATGAAAAGCTCTTACAAAATATTTTAGGTTCTTTAATTCAAAATAAAAGTGAATTTAAAGTTTTAAAAACTGAAGAAGCAGATCAGATTTTAGGTGAAGATAAAGTTTTTTATGAACGCCTGTCAGTCGATCTTATCTCCCTTTCCGCTGATGACGAAGAAATATGTACAATTTGCGAACAGGAAATATGTCCAATATGTGAAGCCCACTCCGATGAAATCCACAAATGCTTCAATTGTGATGCTAAATTCCATAGTTGTTGTGCCGCAAAATATGCTCTTGCAAAGAACATTGGCTTAAATCATTTATTTAGATGTCCTCAGTGTGAAATTTTGCTAAAATTAGATGAAGAATATGTAGAAATGATATACAAGGAAGATCTTGAAGAAGAAACCTACCTTGAAGAAGAACAAGTTATCGAAGAACAAGTTACCGAAGAACAAGTTGTCGAAGAACAATTTATTGAGGAACCAAGTATAGAAGAAATTGATGAATCGGGAGAATTAATTAGCTCAGAAGTACCAATATCAACCCCAGCTTCAAGATCTACCAAGAAAGTTAAGGTTGGAGGATTTTTTGGAAAAGAAATTGAGATTAATTTAAAGAATGAACCCACATCTACCCCAGTAATAGAACAAACCCCAGTAATAACAGAAAAACCAATATCTATAACTGCTTTAAAACCACCAAGAAAAAAGAGAGAGAATACAATTAAATTATGTAAAATTTGTGGTGCTACATTTCAAAAAACTAATACTTGTCCCATGTGTGGAGCCTCAGTAGACTAAGAAAGATCTTCCACTAAATACACCCCAGAGACATTTGTTTCTTTAACGGCAGAAAAATCTTTTTTCATTAAAATTGCATATTTTCTTAAAATCTGAACAATCTCCTCTAGTTTCTCTTTATGGAAATCTAACAGACTTATCATCACTTTTTTTTCAGATTCCTTACCAATAAATTGAAACCGATACACGTTAAAAGGTTTTAATTCTAACTTTTTTAATGTTATTTTAATTCTTTCAAATTCTGCCCAATCAACAATAAAAAGTGGTGTATAAGGTAATGTTATTTCTATATCTTCATGTGATATAGAAAATTTTCTAAGCTTTCCTGGAGATTTCGTTGCAACAGAGACATAGTAATAAATGAAGATTGATATTAATATTATACCCAATACCAATGCATATGGGGATTCTGGATAAACAATCATAAGATAAGAATCTAGAATTGCAATAATCGAAATTACTACAAAGACTACCCAACATGGCATAGTAAACTTACTAAACTTTTCCCCAGAAAAATCAACAATTTCAATTCTTTCACTCTGCATTTTCTCAAAGATACTTTAATTAAGTTTACATATAAATTTTAATGAAAATTTTTTCAATATTTTGAATATTATTTTTGCTTACTTGGATTAAAAAATTTAAAACCAGAGAAACCAGTATAGATAACTATTTTTTAATCCCCGGATAATATAATAGATCATCACGGTATGAAATTATGAAAATTCCAAAAAATGTTACAGAATGGTTGTTAGAGGAGGAAAATCCCTCGATTCGTTATTGTACTATGCGAGAACTTCAAGAAGTTCCCGAGTCTGATCCAAACCTACAATTGGTTAAAAATCAAATTTCTTCTTACCAACCTGTTAAGAATATGTTAGATGCAATGCATCCAGAGGGATATTGGGAAGTTTTTAGTCCAAAGACCAAGAAATCATATGGAAAAGGAGTTGAATATAGACAAGATTCAACTCATTTTATTCTTGGTTATCTTGCTGAACTGGGTATGACAAGAGAAGATCCTAAAATCGAAAAAGCTGCCAATCGTTATCTATCTCTACAACAACCAGATGGTGACTTTATTGGGCATTCTTCATGTTTATTAGGAATGAATATCAGAACTTTTATATTTCTTGGATTTAAGGATGATCCTCGTCTTAAAAAGACTATTAACTTAATGAAAAAATTAGTTAGGCATGATGATGGATATTTATGTGACAGGTATGAAGGAAAACGGAAGAGGAGCCCAGTTAAATCATGTGTCAGAGGTTCTGTAAAGGTATTGCATGCATTAGCTGAATTACCAGAATTATGGGATGAATCCTTCAGTAAGAAAATAGTCGATTATTTTCTTAATCGTAATATATTATATAAAACGACTGAGCCTGAGACTTATGTTAACAAGGATGCAGGATTAACGATATTTCCTTTTAATTGGCGATTCGGATTAATCGATATATTACTACCTTTAGCCAAAATGGGATACGGAAAGGATGTAAGAATGGAATCCGCATGGAAAGTTCTCGTACGACATAAAACGGTAGAGGGAAAATACATATGTGATTGGATTCTTAATAATAAATATTGGAAAATTGGAAAAAGTGGTTTAGCAAACAAATGGATTACATTTTATGCTTATCTATGCTTAAAATATAAGGAAAAAGCACACTCGCACTAAGATTTCAGTAGAAATTATTATAATAAACCAATACCAAATGAAAATATTTATTAAGTTTTAAAGAAAAATTATTCTACTTGAAATTTTTTTATTAGGCGAGAAACCACTGTAGGTGAATAATTTGGGAATAATCATTCGAGATATGACTGAAGATGATGAATATTATGTTGGTACTTGTACACATGTAAATGAAAATAATATAGAAATTGAAGCATCTTCACCTCGTCGAATATCCTGGCTTAAAAAAATGAAAAAATATGGTTTAAAAATAAAAGTAGCTTTTTTGGATAATGTTCATGCAGGTTTCTTATATATTATGCCTATAGAAATAAACCCATTTCCAATACAAGGAAAGGATTTGATGGTTTTTCCATGTTTAGTTTCACAATCAAAATTTTCTTTAAAGGGTGTGGGGAAAAAATTAATTAAGGCGGCAGAGGAAGAAAGTATAAAGCAACGTCGCAAAGGAATTGCAACTATTGCTAATTTTTGGGATTTTTGGTTTATGCCGGCTAAATATTTTGAAAAACTTGGATATAAAGTAGCCCAAAAGCGAGGATTAGAAGCAGTACTTTGGAAACAGTTTGATCCAAGTGCTGATCCTCCTCAATTCAGAAAGCCGAATTATAAATTCAAACCAATTCAAGGAAAAGTTGTAATTGATCTATTTTGGAATGTTTTTTGTTTAACGAGTGATGTTGAAGCACAAAGAGTACGAGAAGTAGTCTCTGAATATAAAAACAATGTCGTAATTAATGAATATTCTGGTACTAATCCATCAATTCTAAAAAAATACGGTCTTTCACGTAGTTTATTTGTAAACGGTAAATGGATTGAAGTAGGTCCAGAGATTGAAAAAAATAGACTCAGGCAAGAGATTGAGGATGCCATAATTAAACAACAAGCTAATATATAAGCAATAATTAAAAGGAATTACTATTATTTGTCTCAATGATAACCTCAGAATCAGATCATACAAATTTAAGTCCAATATACTCAAAGATTAGTATGCTAATATCGGCATCTCTCATGGGCCACGTTGGCCTTCTGGTATCATTCTTTGAGACAAAGTATCCAGTTTATACTATAGTATTATTAAGGGGGATCTTTGGAACATTATTTTTAACTATTTTTTTATTAAAAACTAAGTCATTAACTTTCAGACTCATAAAGGAATACTTTAAATTACACTTAGCAGCCCTAATAATCATGGGAATTGTTAACCCTCTTATTATATTTTTCTACTTTATTAACATAACCATCTCAGGTTATTCCTTAGCAGCTTTTTTACTATATACTGGAGGAATATTCTTCATTTTATTTTTATTTATAACGAAAGAAGAAAAAGTTTCAAGAATCAACCTATTAAGTTTTATTTTTGCCACAGGAGGAGTAGCAATTATTATGGAATTTTGGAGAGGAACTGTTGAGTTCTTAGGAATTATTTATGGAATACTTTCAGGTCTAGCCTTGGGTATACTGATATTTTATAAGAAGAAGGTCTATAATAAAAGGGATAGAAAAGACTTACCAAAGGGCGCTAATCTAGATACCTTCTTGGCATGGTGGCCAAGTCTTTTTATTGTTGTTATGTTTTTACCACTAGGGGTTGTAGATCTTCTTAAATTTGATTTCATTGATTTAGTTTTTTCATTGGTTCTAGGACTTTTCCCTACAGCTATAGCGTTTATTTTATATAATATAGGTGTTAAAAATGATAAGGGTGGTAATATAGTAATCTTATCGTATATCGAACCGGTAGTAGCCACCATATGGAGTGTTGTTTTGTTGCAAAGTATATCAATATTCACAATTATTGGTGGAAGCTTTATTATTCTGGCAAATATTATTGCTCAGAAATACACTAAATAAAAGCCAGAAAAATGCACTTACTGGAAAGTATAATATAAAGTCTCCCTGATTTCATTAACTACAAAAAAGATTAATGCATATAATGTTAAACTTCGTTTATGGATTTATTGCCGATTGTAATCACCGCTCCTTGTCAAAGTGTCAAATCAATTAAAGTAACGCGAATGATGAACTCCGCAAAAAGAAGAGTATCATTCCAAAAAAAAAATTGGGACCGGGTTAACTGTTGAAGAGTTTCATAAAAAAATTAGCAAGAAAGAAATTACCGGGCACGTTGGCTTAAAAGAATCAATACAAATGATAGTAGCTGCTCTTGGCATTGAATGTGATGAAATAATTGAATTACCCCCTAAAGAAATAGTTGCTGAAAAAGAAATACAAAAGAATTTAAAACAGGCTTCTGACTTATTGGAAGAGAATAATTATAAAATGGCGCAACAAAGTCTAGTTAAAATTCAAAAAGAAGCCCAAGCTCATAATCTGATAGATCTCGTAAATGAAATCGAAGAGCAAATAATCAAGTGTAAAAAATTAGAATTAGAATTAGGCAATCGAATTAAACAAACCATATTATTATTAGCAACGAAATTTACTCGTTTACAACTCCAGGATATAAG
>JAGXNR010000140.1 GCA_019894875.1 Promethearchaeota archaeon
CGCTTGTATTGGGAAAGGTGGTGAGAATCTAGTTAAATACGCAGCAATTATTAATGATGAAGGAAGAGCCGCGGGAAGGTGTGGATTAGGAGCAGTAATGGGAGCAAAAAAATTAAAGGCTATAGCGATAAAAGGAAATCAAACAATTGAATATTCCGATAAGGAAGAATTAATAATTCAAGGGAAGGATACTTTAGAAAAAATATTAATTCCATTTGCTACGAACTTATTTTCCCACTATGGGACTTTAATATACAGTGACATGGGGATGGTAATAGGAGATGTCCCTGCAAATTATTTTACTAGTAGTGAATTTGTCGCAGAAAATATAACGGGAAGAGCACTAAAAGAGCAATACGTTGTTTTAAAATATGCTTGTTCTGGGTGTGCCATTGGATGTGGTAGAAGAACACTCTTTGAGATGGATGGTAAAGAAGTAGAAGTTGACGGTCCCGAGTATGAAACTGCTGCCGCATTTGGGCCAATGTGTGGTATTTTAGATTTTGATCCGATCATTACAGCAAATCATAGATGTAATCTTGATGGTATTGATACTATTTCTAGTGGAGTATCTATATCTTTTTTAATCTATCTAGTTGAAAATAATATTGCTGTAGAAGAGATTAATAAATATTTAACTACGGTTAAATTAGAAGATATTCGCTGGGGAAATGAAGCAACGGTACTATCTTTATTAGATCTAATCATTAAACGAGAGGGGATTGGAGATATCTTAGCAGAGGGGGTAAAAGCAATGGCTAAAAAGTTTGGAGTTGATCCTGATTTAGCCGCCCATGTAAAAGGTTTAGAAATACCGATGCATGATCCTCGTGCCTATCTTGGACAAGCTCTTTCTTACATGACTGGTTGTACTGGAGCCAATCACAATAAAGCGGATTTCTATAATGTTGATGGAGATGCTGCTTCTTACACAAAAATCAGAAAGAAGGATAGATTTACGGTGAATAAGAGAGAGAAGTCAATAATAGCATATCAAGATTTAACAAATATCTATGATTCAGCTGTAATCTGCAATTTTACACATATTAATGAGATTGCATTAACAAGATTGCTCAAAGCATCCACCGGAATTCAATCCTTTGGGAGTAGTGGAACCTTATTTAAAATAGGGGAACGAGCTTCAAATTTGAAAAGATTAATCTCCTGTAAACTCGGTTGTAAAAGAGAAGATGATTATTTGCCAAAAATAGTATCAACGGCTCTAAAATCAGGTGGATCAGCAGGAATCTCTGTGGATTTAGAAGAAAACTTGAAAGTTTATTACAAAACACGAGGTTGGGATTGGGATACAGGTTTTCCTTCTGAAGAAACTTTAGAAAGACTTGAAATATTAAAATCTAAAAGTTAGAATAGTTAGATATTCTAATCCGTTTCTAATTTTTCATTATTTTTTTTTTATTATAGTATAGTCTAAAGTTAAATATATATAATTTTTTAAATTTAGTAATAGAAACTAATTGAAATTAAAGCATTTGATCTTAATTTGAAGGAGCTTTACGAGTTAGGTTTTGTATTTCGAGGATTTGTCCTTATTAGCCATGATTTTAAGGGTCTACCTGACAAGAAGGAATTTGGAGTTGATAAAGATCTTAGAGGTGCCTTTATATCTGCTATTAATGCTTTTGCGGATACTGCATTCAATAATAGCTCAATTGAGTATCTGGAATCTGGAAATATCTTATTTATCTTTAAAATGGCGGATATTCAATCAAACGATAACACTATAAAAGAATCATTAATTTTGTATGGTCTTGTTGATAAATCAAAAAAGAAATCAGATAAACTTGTAAAGAAATTCTTTGAAAAAATAGAGCCAATGTTACAACTATTTATCCAGAAATTTAACGGAGTTAATTTTTCTGAACTGAATCAATTTGAACATTTTAAAAAGATTGTAGAAGAATTTTTCATCAAAAAAACTGATAGTTGATTAATTTGCCAAATTCCAACCTTTTGGAGTTTTTCGGGAATAAGCAATTACTCCTTGTTCCTTTAAAGAATCAATTTCTTTTTCAATACTATCCTTAGCGAATCCTTTTGCTATAATATCGTTAACGAATTGAGTTTTAGTTGCAACAATTCCTTTATCTTTTAGGTATTGGATAATTGCCTCACTTAAAGATTCACTGGGGCTGATTTTTTCGGTTAATTTTACCGATTCAGCTGGTATTTTCTTTTCAGAAGATTTTACTTCTTCTAAATCACTACTAAGCGCTACTCTTAATTTTTCTTTGTCTGTTTTGATTGGTTCTTCTATCACCATATGTTTGACAGAAACTTTCTTTTCTTCAGCAGGTACTTCAATATCCGCTTTTCCTTCTACTTCTTCACCTGGTAGACTCCAAACAGGATACATAACTTTTTCATATAAAATAGATTTCTGGGTGCTCATTATTTCCAATTCATTGGAGATATCTTCTTGAGAATACCCTAAATCTATTAATTCCTTCACCAATTCTTCAGTATATCCCTTATCATTTAGGATTTTGAAGATATATTCTCGTATATTAGTAGGAACTTCTTTTGCTTTAGTAAATTCCTCAATAACTAATTCGTGATCACTTTCACTTATTTCTGGTTCCTCAATCCTTTGAGGGATATTAAGAACTTTTTTTTGTCCCCATTCAAAATCAGTTATATTTCTTATAGTACGATCGTATCCCCCGAAAACTATATGTTTTAAATCTGGTTCATTACCTATAAGATAACACACGTGCTTAATCGAAGTTGGAATTTTTGTTTTCCATTTTAGTTCGATATCTTTTGAATCCAATTCAGGGTTATGGAATACCTTTAATGAACCATCTGCACACCCCGCAACAATTTCCAGTGCTTTATCCCCATCTATATCTGCGATTAATAAAGAAATCGGGCGACCCTCTTCAACTTTAATTTCTTTTATATGATCTCCTTCGCTATTAAGAATTTCTATTGTAGAATCATCTGTACCTAATACAATTTCATTCAATCCATCATTAATTACATCCCCAACCTTTATTGTATTGATCTGTGAGGAAAAATTTCTATTCCAGACGATATCTGGAAAATCATTTCTAATTCGTATCAATTGAAGTAAACCACTTTTAGTGCCAACTAGTAATCCGTAGAAAGATCTTTTCTCATTTGGTAATTTTATATTTCCTAAGGTACATGCTGTAACCCAAGAATCATAGTAGAATATGAATTTTGGCTGTTTTGCGTTAATATTGTCAAAAATTTTGATTGTTTTATCCTCACTGCCAATTATTAACTCAAAATTCCCGTCCCTCGTTAAATCCCCTGCGATACAACAAGTAATTTTCTTAGTAGATTTATATCTCATTAATCCAACAAGTTTTTTCGTTTCTACATTTAATTTCAACACCATGAAATTTCCGTCGCCTGCACCTACCAATATTTCATCACAGCCATCTCCATCTAGATCGATTGGATAACTGCATCGACACCATCCGTCGAACTCTCTATCATCAACTATATTCATTTGTTCATCCATTAAATATAATGTCTTATCATGTCCGCCAAAGGCTAAGAAATTTGTGTCTTTACATTTCATAATCGAGCATGTAAGAACAGCATCGGGGCATTCAAATGTCCAATTCAGTTGATATCGTTTTCTTATCATCATTTCGAAAAAGTTCGTTTAGATTATGGAATCTTTTGATTATAATTAAATTAAACTTTTCTGTTTATTCTTTTAATAATTTGCTATAGAATTATTAAAGTATTACTGTAAATTTAAAAAAAAAATATTTAAAAAGAAAATTTGGAATTTTATAATGCTAATTGAGCGTCTGAAGGACTATATTCACCTGTACCACTAATCTCATATGAGATCTCTAACTTATCTCCAACTTCCAGTTCATCAATTTCCCATTTCAATGTATCTTGCCCTACTTCGTCTGTGATCTCTGGTGTTGTTGTGTAATTTGAATATTCAAATGAATCTGGCACTTTATCTAACATTATCAAATCAGATAATTTAGATTCACCAATGTTTTCAAGAGTTAAGATAATACGATAATTACCGAGATCTCCAATTGGAACAACTTCTTTACTTGTTCGAAATTTCCTTCTGATATGAAGAGCTTCAATCACAGGAACTTCGGGTCTAAATTCTAATTCCTGACTTACTGGAAATGTATTTGCGTGATAAATTATTTCCGACTCAAATGTGGAATCTCGAATCGGATTTACACAGTGAATAGGATATTGAAATTCTAAAGTTGAATCCGGTTTAAGCATGCCTGTACTAGTTTCTTTAAGATCTTTTAACAAGATGGTAAATACATCCATTTCAAAATTGACTGCATCTGAAGAAATTTCGACTTCATCACCATCCCAAATTAACTTAATTTCGTTTGCTTTAGGTGGTTGATATTCATCAGTGAAAGATTGTTGAATAATAGTAATTTCGTTTAACGGCGCAGAACCATTATTTGCCATTTTAAGAGTAGCTAAAACATCTTGAGCTTTAAAAGTTGGTGTTTCAACCTTATCATACGCCATATCCCCAGTTATGCTTGCAATTTCTAATATAACATCTGAAATCGAAACGGCTACAGTAACTTGATATTGATAGTCAGGAACAACTCGAAATTCAAGTTTCTTCCTAAATGTTGGATAATCTGCACTTTCATATTCCCATTTAACTGAATGCCATTGAGCTCCTGAAGGTAACATTGGAACATCATTTGGATCAATATCCACGAATTTTGTACTCTCATCATCCGGAGAATATACATCAGCATTAAAAAGCTGAATCACAAATTCAGAAGAGTTATCAAAGATCAATTTATTATCCCAAATGTTTGGTTCTTCGTCTCTTTCAAGAGTATCAATAAAAAACTTGTTTCGAGTGTATGCATCAAATTTATCTATAGCTAAACCTTCGGCAAATGAAGATGCCGCCTTATAGGTAACGTCAATAGTGCCAGTTTTTCTTCTAGCGATATCATTTACCGTAATGTCGCAGGTGAATTTAAGTAAAACCGTAATTTCTGGTCTTAATCTTTCTAGCTTCCAAATAATTTTGTCTCCTTGGATCTCTGCTCGTCCTTCTGTTGTTTCTCGCACTACAGGATTTTTAAAATCATCTGGTATAGTCTTAATTACTTCAATATCAGAAATAGGTTTATCAAACGTATTCCTTAAAGCAATTGCGAATGTAATAGTATTTTCTCGGTCAATTGAAATACCAAATGTTTCTAAATGTGTTGCGACAGCAGTTCCACCGTCTTCCAATTCTTCATCTTCTTCTGTAGTTGGTGGTATGGTGGCCGCAACTTTCTTACTTGGTCTAGCGGAGTTTTCTTTAAGTTTTAACAATTCTCTTTCAATATCATTGATATTTAAGACTTGGTCTGCTCCAGTAAGTGTACTGATAAATTCTTTCACTAAAAAGAGATTTTGAACATCTTTTTTTAATTCAAATTCTTTTGTTTCAACATTTTCAGGATATTCGGTACCTAATTCTCTTATTGATATATCTTTTGACTTCAAATTCGTACTCCCTATATTATCTAGAGAAATGTCAATGTCCCATATACGATCTGCTTTACTAGGATTTTCTATACTGATTTTACCCCCAAAACTAAAAGATTCAACTTTGGCGTTATGATCTTGTTTAACTTCGACATCCTCAATGATTTTTACTAATGCTAATAAACCCTCGCGATTGCCGTTTTTCAATAGGATACTACCTTCGAGTTCTCCTGTATCCTCATCATATGTTTCAATAACAGGTGTCGCAGAATCTCTATCAACTAATCTTACTTTTCCCTCATCCATGTCTGTTCTTTTTAATCCATCTGCGATTAATTCTTCTTCTGCTTCAGAGTCATCCCATCCCATGCGTGATTTTGGTTTATCCTTCTTCTTATCCTTTTTTGCCATTATTCCTTACCATTTTTTAATTTTTTTTTTAGATTGAAATTTTATTTAGGAGTTAATAAAACTTAACTCGATAAAATAAAATCTACTACACTCTTTAAAAAACTTTTCATACATAAGAAATAGGATTCAAACTAAAATTCAGTAAGGTATATTTTTATAGAAATTTGAGTCTTTTTTACCATTTAAATTTGATTCTTAGTAATAAAATAAGGTTTAATAGATTTATCACCACACTTTGGACACACATTTTTAAACATTTCTGTGCAAAAGTAAAACCATTACAAAATCGTTTACGTTACATCCCGTTGGACCAGTCACTATTTCCGTTTCAACTAATTTGAAAAACCTATTTGAGTTATTATTCTCTAGAAACTCCCTTACGTTAATATCATTTTTTTTTATTTGATTTAACACGATGTTGTCTACTAAAGCGCCCATTGCTTGGCTATTTCCTTCAATTCCATCAAGATTGGCACCTAAAATCAAAAATTTATAAGGAATTTCTCTTTCTTTCATATAATCTAAAAAACCTAACAACATTTCTTGATTCCTACCCCCAATACCTTTACCTTTAATTGTTACTGTTAACTCCCCCGTACCAATTAGGGTAAATTTACTAGAAGTATTACCCCTAGATCTTTCCTCTAATTCTTGAGAAATTATCTTATACAATGATCTTCCAAATTCCTCTGCTTCACCCACTAGTTCGTTTGAGAAATAATGTGTTTCAAATCCTTGTATATCCAAAAAAGTGATGACTTCTTCTACAGCAGACTTAACACTACCTACTATATAGTTATGAACATTTCTAAAGCACTCATTATTGATTTTAGGGGTTTCTAATCTATCATCAAGTAATCCTTCTTCTAAATGGGTTCTAACGGTTATTGGAATTTTATCATAAATATTATATTTCTTTAAAACTTCTACAGCATCATTAAAAGTAGTCGTGTCTGGTACAGAAGGTCCAGATGCGATAGTATCCAATTTGTCTCCCACAACATCTGAAATAATTATAGAGATTAAAGTTGCTTTACTTGATTTATACAATTTTTTAGCAAGGTTACCTCCCTTAAAATCTGATAGATGCTTTCGGATGGTGTTGATTTCATGAATAGAAGCACCAGATGCTAATAGAAGAGAGTTGACTACTTGTAAATCTTGAAGGCTAATATTAGGT
>JAGXNR010000141.1 GCA_019894875.1 Promethearchaeota archaeon
ATTTATACTCTGTGCCGGTTGGGTTTGCTTGGGGGGGGATATTGGGATTATTATCATATTCGCTTTTTCCCATTATGAATCAACAAATTACTACAATGATGTACTTTCTTCCAATTAGGTTGAAAGGAAGATCGTTCTTGTATATAATAATATTATTTAGATTATTGCCGGGATTATTACTTGCATTTAGTAGCCCTGTATACTTGTTGTTTTATTTGCCGGATTTAGGTGGAATTTTGGGAGCATATATTGTATATAGAGCCCAATTGGGAAGATAATAAGCTTATGTAACTTTTATTTTATATATCCATAAAAATTATCAATGAGAATGATTTTATTATGGTAATTCATTTGATTTCGACTCATATTAAAAAATCTTATAATGTCTGAAAAGGAGATCTCTAAAGTAATTGAGTTAAATGAGGATTTACTTGCTAATAATGATAAATTAGCTGAGCAAAATAGGAAGATTTTAAAAGAACTTAAAATAAAATCTATAGATTTTGTGGGAGCAATTGGTGCGGGAAAAACAGCACTTATCGAAGCGATAGTAAAAAAGGTCTCCAAGGAATACCAAATTCTTGTTATTAATGGTGATGTAACTACAAGAATAGATGCTGATAGAATTAATAGGCATGGTGTTAATACCATTCAAATTAACACTGGTAGAGAGTGTTCGTTAAATTCGTATCATATATCGCAAGTTATAAAAAATAATGATTTGCAGCAGATTGATTTCCTTTTTATTGAGAATGTTGGGAATTTAATCTGCCCTTCAGATTTTATCTTAGGTGCTGACAAGAGGGTAGTTATAGTATCTATTACAGAAGGTCCATGGGTTATACGTAAACATCCAATGTTATTTAAATCTTCAGATATAGCAGTAATTAATAAAATCGATTTAAAAGATGTAGTGGATGTAAACATAGAAGAAATGATAAGAGATGCTGAAAAAATCAATCCTAACCTAAAAATTATAACAACTAGTGCTTTAACTGAAGAAAATATTGAGAAGCTAATAAATGAGTTATTTGATTAAATTAAGAATAAAAACGAAAGAAAATAATATAATAAATAAGAAAAAATGTTCTGATGGATGAATCATGTCATTTAGGCAATATAATACTGAGTTAGGAACGCTTGTTGATAAAATCGTTAAAGTATACATTGACAAAGATAAATTTTTTGTTGGTCAATTAAAAGGAATTTCAGAGGATTCAAACCTTATCCTTATTAATGCGAAAAATGAAAAAAGTAAAGTATTTCCAAAATTGTTTATAAGGAGTAATTTTTATAAATTTGTGAGTTTGGAAGAAGAACCTTTTCCTATGCTTGCGCTTAGCGAACGCATAGCCACAATTTTCTCTAAGGGACATGTAGATTATATTGAAGATCAAAATATAATCTCGATATTAAGTGGTAAAATTGTGGTGAACGAGGATGGCGTGAAAGGAACAGGGCCTTCAGCCGAACGGGTAAAAAAGATTTATGAACAATTTAAAATGGATCTCGAATAGTAACCCCAAATTTTCAAATCTTTTAATTTATTTTATTCTTTAAATAATTCTAGTAAATTTTTCAGTTGAATATCTCTAATTATATTTTTCATTATAGCTTTCCCTAATGGTGCCACTTTAATTATCCCAAGTTCTTCAAATCTTCTGAGATAGTCATTATCAATCAAAAATTGAATGTCACTATCCCAAGTATCGGCAAAGATTTCTTTTAGATCTTCAATTTTTATATTTTCATCAACTTCTTTGCTTAGCGCAATTATTAAAGCTAAGGTTCCGTATTGCGAGGGTGTAACGTTATCATCTTTGCCCTCAGAAGTTAAAATATAAAATTTTTGCTCCAGAAATGTTGTTTTGATTAGTTCAAAACCAATAGTCTTTAATTTTACATAAATATCACTCATTACTGTATCAAAATTGAAATTCTTGCTCAAATTTTTCAAATCCTCTTCCCTAATCATTTTTTGTGGATTTGTTAATACAATTTTAGTAATATTCCTTACAACTTCTTCAATATTTTCAACTTCCATTATTTTTTTCACTCATTTTCTTGAATCGTTATTATCTTTAAGTTCTTAATTTCTTTTTTCATCTCTAAATTTGAAAGAATAAATATTAAATTAAATTCGGCAAAATCCTCACTTTCAAAAAGAGGGAGTATTTTTCTTATTGTTCTAAATATTGACCCCGCTTTATTATAATTGCTGGGGATAAATAAATTTGAAAAAACTATATTATTGTTTTTAAGTTGGATTTCTATTGAAATATAACATATAATAATGAAAAAAATCTTTTCTGGGGTAGTTAACTCATCGAAAGTAATTTGCTCTTTGTTATTACGAGTAAAAAATGATCGAATATAAAACATCTCATTATTATCGCTTAAGAGAACTTGGAAATCTGACTCTAAATTTATTTTGGATAAAAATATATTAATGAGATGTTCAAGATTTGATATAATCATCTCTAAATTTTGAAATGATTCAAAGATCTCCTCTAACTCACTTTCTTTTTTACTAAATCTAATATTTTTCTCCACCGTGTTTACGGTATTGTTAATCTGATTGAACCTTTCAATCACTAGTGATAAATCTTCAGGATTTTGAGAGTCGATTAAATTGTTGGGAATTGACAGTGATTTTAACTCAAGGGTCGTATTAGTAATCTCTTTTTCGATTTCTTGTTTTGATCTTATTGGTTTCACATCAAATTCCTCATAGTCTTGGGAAGGATCTTTCTCACTTTCCTTAAGCTCCTTTCTAAGTTTAAATTCTAAATCCTCTATTTTCTTTGTATCACTTTTTATTACGTCAATAAGATTATTATAATCCTGTTTGTAGGTCTGATAAAGTGGATCAAACTCTTCAAGTCTTAATTTTAGCTCTTCTAATTCTGAGTTAAGCGTTTTAATTTTAATTTGTGCTTCTTTTGCTTTCGTTTGGAAGGCTCTTATTTTTTGAGCATTAGTTAAATTGTTATCAATTTCTACTATTCCTTCTGATTTCTCTTTCTGATTTATAAGGTTCCCTGACATATCTCGTGTTATTTTATTAATTTGACTAAAACAGTTTTTTTTTAGATTTGTTAATTCTTGTATCCTTGATGAATAGTCACTGATTTGTTTTGTAAAATGGTCAAATTGGTTTTTTCGTTGATAATAATCCTCTTCTAAATATTTTAATTTCTTTTTGTTGTTATCCATAGATTCGCTTAATTTTGTTAAAAGATTTGTAATGGCTTTAATACTACTTGACTGTTTAAATCTTTCTGTAATTTCTAATTCTTTTGATAATTGTTCTTTATTTTTTAGGAGTGTAATATACTGTAAAATCAAGATCATTGATTGGATAAATTCATAATATTGAGAAACCACTTCAATATTTTTTTCCATGATATTATTAAATTCTTCAAGTAAATTCAGCAATTCAAGAGATTTCCCTATATTTCTGAATTTATCAGATCGTCCTTGATAGATATTAATGAATTTGTTTAGGGAGATTAATTTTAATTCTGTTAGTAATTCGGTGAAAGCTTCATTTTTAAAATTTTCAATTAGGGGCTGCTTAAATTTTCCTTTAATTAAAGTAAATCTTTCTTGAATTGATACTTCTTTCGAACCAATAGAAAACTTAAGTTTTTTTGTCTGAATCTTAAAACACTTTTAATTTTTAATTAATTTTCTTCAAAATGATCTTTATATTCTTTATATTCTTTTTGTTTTTTTCTTTTTCTTTCCCTTACGAGATCGAGAGGATCTTGTTCATCATCTTTTTGAATTAAGTATTTATCTTCAAAAGTTTTATCAAGCTTAGATTTGAATTTTTCTATCTTTTCAGTAATTTCATCACTAATCTCTATCTCTTTCATTTCTTTGCCATTTTTTGAAATCGTTTTTAATTTTTCTCTAGATTTCTTACGCCTTTTTCTCTTGAATTCACTATCAGATAATTTCAGATAATCATTATAAGTTTCTTTGTGTTCCTCTTGATTTTTTTTCAAATTTTCAAATTCTTCTTTTTCTTTAGCTTCTTTTACAAGTATTCTTTTTTCTTTTAATTCTTGTTGAGTTAAATCATTCTCAAGAATTTGAAGATATTCCTTAAAAGATAGCTCTGGATCTTCTAGAAAAACTTTTTCATATTCTTTTACTAATGATACTTCTGTATCTTTAGGAATTTTATTTACTTCTATTTTAAGCTTATCCTGTATTAAATTTTCGCGATATATTTCGATTTTTTTCATTATTTTTAAAAACAATGAGTTTTCTTGTAAGGAATCTAAGATTTCTAGCCATTGAGAAACTTCTAAAGAAGGGGTATAGGAAATTTTATGAATTAACTTGCTTATCTTTCTGTTTTCAATCAGAAATAAGCCTATTCTTCTTGATGAATCTTCAACTAATTTTAATTTCTTTAATTTCTGCTGATTGATTTCTTTATATTTTCTAATCAATCCCTCTTGAAAATTTAAAAATCTACCAACATTTTCCTTAGCAATTTTCTGTAGTCTATTTCTTGTATCAATCAACAAATCTGAGAGTGTATCAATTTGAGAAAGGATTTTTTCTTCTGAAAATCTTTCAATTACTAATTGTTTCCATGTTTCAACTTTCAATGATTGTCCTGTTAATTGGTGAGCTCTAGCTTGTAGTACATCAATAGAAGATGTTAAATCCTTTATCTTTTCAAGATTAAATACTTGATATTCTTTCATAAATCGTCAACATATTTATTTTCTTTAAATTTCAGGGGGTGAGGGTAAATCTTTTCTATCTCCCATAGAATTTCTGGTTCGACTTGCGAGAATTCTATCACTACTTACAATATCCTGCCTTTCGACATGAATGGCGGTGCCACCAACTAACTTTAGTGCATTATAGAAAATATCGTAGGTAAGTAGTTCTGTAGCAATTACCTTAAACAACGCAACTCTTGTTCCTCTTTCAATATCAGACCCAGAATAACCAAAAGTTAATTTTAACAAACCCCCCATTTCAAGTTTTTCAGTTATCTTATTCCAAAAAATAGCGTCATCAAACTCAGAAATTTGGTGTCCAACTTTATTTTCTAAATTTTTACATAGTGCTTGAATTTCTTTATATTCGGAATTCAATTTCGTAAATATAGAGTTATCGATTCCTATTTTTGCATCCTTTATCTTATTAACAAAAGATTCAATTATTTTTTTTCGTAGATGGTAATTAGGGAAACCAAATTTGAAATGGAATGTGAAACGACGCCATATAGCAGAATCAAGTTGATGCTGATGATTTGTCGCCCCAAAAATTGCTAAGGGCACACCCTCATAATTAACTCTGTCAATAACTTGTAGGAAAGAAATTACTGCACGTTTAATTTCTCCAACCTCGTGAATATTTGATCTTTCAGATCCAATAGCGTCAATTTCATCAAAAAATAAAATAAAAGCACCTCTTTCCTTTGAAATTTCTGCTGCTAATTCCACAACCCCTCTTATATTCTTTATTGTATCTCCTAATAAAGGAGAAACCAGTCTATCAGATTCTACAATACATAAGGGAATATCGTATTTCTTTGCAAAACCTCTTGTTAATGAAGTTTTACCGGTACCTGGAGGACCATATAGGAGTACTGTTAAATTAGGATTCAATTTTGTATTTTTTAATTGTTCCATAAATTCATCATACTTCATCAAAGCTTTAAAGAAGTCGTCTAACAATTCCTTTTTAACTTCATTCCCTAAAATATCCTCTACAGACTCTTTGATGTCTGCAGAAAAATATATCGCACCATATTTACCGAGACGTTCCTTAATAACATCATCTGTAAATGTAATGCTTAATCCGCTTTCTTCTTTTTTTTTACTAATATTCATTCCACTCTTTTTATAATTTTTATTCTGTATTACTCTTTTCAAATTTTATACAGAAATTAGCAATTTCACTTATAAAATCTTTAAGATTATCAATCTGAGATCCGATAAAATTAAAAATTTCCTTGCGATATTGAACTGAATCTCTTATCTTCATCTTATCTACTCCTAAATAATTAGGAAAACATATAAGCTTCATTAGATATGGTAATATCTTCTCATTTGTTTGTAAATCTTTAAATATTGCGTAAAAAATATTCTCATCTGATAATTTCCACTTTAAAATGCCCATATAAATAAGAAAGGCAAAATTCATTGAAATCCAATTTACAAATTCTTTCGAAAGAAATCCCCTTCGTTGTGATGAGAATGCCAAATAATAAATAATCAGTGTTTCATTGCTGAATTGAGGTAATAACCTTATAATTCCATCTGATTGTTTATTCTCACGTAGATAATTGTTTTCAAGCAAAATATTCACAAAATCTTCATGTGGTGCAAGAAATATACCATCAATTAACCTTAATCCTATACGTTCAGCAATTTTTCCTATGGCTTCTTCCTCGGCATTAGCAATAGAATCAATATATGGTAGAAAGACATCATTTTTTAAAATCATAGGGATTTCATAGTTTTCCCTCTCGGGGAATTCTCCAAAATTAGGATCTAAATTGTAGAGAGATGTTATATTATTAATAATTTGGTATACTTTTGGGGATATTCCGGGGATTTCAAAATAGTCAGAGCTCTCTAATTTCTCTCTATAATATGTATGAGGTTGTAATATATGTCGTTGGCATTCATAAAAATCGATTGAATTTTCTAACAACTTTTCATAAATAATTTTTAAATTTGAACCTCTTGGGAATATAATCTCTTCAATATATTTTACTAATTGGTATAGATACGTGTTCTCGATCTGGCGTTCATCGGGGTTAGTTATGTGCTGTAATACATTTAAGGCATTAACAGATTCATGAAGAAACTCTATTATATAATCTTTGATATCTATTATTGGAATTTCTTCTCGATATTTAACAATAAAATCTTTAATAATTTCATACACATTTGATCGATACATAGCAGAAAATTCTGATAATGCCCGTACTTTACGAATATTTCTTTTTTCTTCTTCCTGACGAATTTTATCTAGAATCTCTGTGTCGAATAACAAATCGGCATCTAAT
>JAGXNR010000142.1 GCA_019894875.1 Promethearchaeota archaeon
CCCACAACAACATTCACAACACGCGCATATCACACTAGTAAATTTCGCTGTATTATCAGTTGCCAGTACGAGCCCTACTTCTGCAGACTCTCTCATTAGTTCTTTAGCTTTTTCTTTTGAGATTTTTGTAGCACCAGGATCCATCCCAATATTTACGGCAGCAGGTCCTATTTCAAGGCAATTATGAATTGGATATTTATCAGTGCATTCTCTAACTCCACTAATTCCGGCTCTTAATCGACATGGACAATCGATAACTGCAAAAGAGTTATTTTTATCAATTATACTATAAACTTCTTCTAAAGGTATAATTTCATGTTCTGGGTCAATTTTTTCGCTAACAGTTAAAACTCTCATATATGGTGTACCCTTCCATGAGGTCTCCCACTTTTTGTAATATTTATCTTCGATGAAAAATTTTCTACTCAAATCAGCAAATTTTTTAGCCTCAGGTCCTTCGTAATTTTCTTTAACTATAAAAGGAATATCATACATCATAAAGGGATCAGGTAAAGCATATTGTCTTCCAAGGGTTATAACAAATCGTTTTCGACTAACCTCACTAAGTTTTTCAATTAATTCTTTTTTATCAATATTAACTTCCTCAGCAAATTGTGTAATATTTATCCCATCGGGAAAAACAGGGAGAAATTGGACTAATTTTGCAATTTCAGGGCTATACATGAGGCTTAAATATTCAATGTATGTTTCTGTAGGCTCATCATTTTCATCTGTCGGAATCGAATGTGGTTTCCTTATTAATCTTTTTGCAATTTTTATTAAATCTTCTTTATGTTCTTCATTTACTATCATTTTTCTCGTGATCTCTGAAAAATTAAAATTATATATCTAATAATTGATTTTAGTATTTATATATGTGAAATCTGCTTTAATATAATTATCAATATGTCAAAGATCCTAACTTAATATTAATAACAACGGTTATATGAATATAAATTAGTCCTCATTCTCTTCTTCTTTCTTGTGTGCAAATAATCCTCCAATTAATTGCCCAGTACTTATACCAGCATCTCCAGGGGAGATTTTATTGTGCTCCAAAAAAACTAAACCTGATTGGAGAACTTCTTCCTTTATGGTTTCTGAAAAGGAATAATTAAATGCAACTCCTCCTGTCAATCCTATTTTTTCCAAATTATTTTCATTAGCAATTTTTATGGCTATTTCAGCAAAGATTCTTCCAAATTCAATTTGAAACCTGGCAGCAATATCCTTATTTTTAAATGTACCTTCCTCTAACAGAGAAATTATCTTCAATACTATTTCTGATGTTATTATTTTATACATTCCATTTTTCTTAGTAAATCCTATTTCTAACTCAACATTATCAGGATTTCCTTTCATTGCCATACCTTCAAGTCTCATAGCAGGTTCTCCCCTATAAGTTTTTATCTTTGATGCACCTAAAAGGTAAGCAATTGAATCAAAAATCCTCCCCGCAGAACTTGTTAAGGGAATAGTGTGAGATGGAAATCTTTGTTTTGACTCTATAAATTGAGAGATTAAAGTTTGGAGTTCAGTGTCTTTATAATCGAGATCATCAGCAATTTTTAATTTTTTAAAGATTTCAGTAGCTTCATCTAAATTCAGTGCGTTCAAAATTATAGAAGCACTCATTCGAGCTGGAAATTTTGTGCAACGATCTCCTCCTATCATAGGTTGGTATTCTAGCTGACCCATTCGTTTAAAACCATGATATGAAGATAATAAAATTTCACCACCCCATATATTGCCATCCTCACCATAACCAATCCCATCTACAGCAATACCAATAATTCTTTCATCTTTTTGTACATTATTCTCTGCCATCAAAGCTAAAACATGGGCAAAATGGTGTTGAATTTTAAATAAATTACATTTAAAATCATTTTTTAACTCCTCCCCAAGTTTGGTTGTAATAAATTCAGGATGAGCATCACAACTTACGAATTTTATTTCAGAATCTTTAATCTGTAACAGTCTTTTCATATGAAATAGGGCTTCTTTCAAGAATTCATATGTTTCAAGATGAGAAACATTTCCAATATGCTGTGTAGGAAATATTCTATTTCTCCTTAAAATAGCCCCAGTCGTTGCTAATAAAGGTCCTGTAGCAATTGCGCCAGGAAGATCTACCTCAAATGGCAAAGAAAGATATTCAGGCACATAACCTCTCGATCTTCTGATTAATTTCACTTTATCATCATGAATTCTTAAAACACTATCATCAGTTCTTTGATAAATAGGTCTATTATGAAGAAGAAAAACATCCGCAAGGTCTTGAAGTTGTTCAAATATTTTTGTATTTTCAATAGCCATAGGGATATTAGATTTATTTCCACTAGTATATATAAGGGGTTTTTCTCCAACGTAATCAAATAATAAATGGTGAATACCTGAATAAGGGAGCATGATCCCAATATTATTTAAACCGGGAGCAATTAGTTTGCTAATTATTGAATTTTCGCTTATATTTTTCTTCTCAAGAAGAACAATAGGCCTTCGAAATGATTCTAATAGCTCTCTCTCTCTTTTTGAGATTTTTAAAACATTTTTAATAACCTCCAGATTTGGAACCATTAAGGCAAAAGGTTTATATTTTCTGTGGGTTTTTCTTTTCCGCAACTTAAGAATAGCTTCTTCATTGGTAACATCACAATTAGCTATTAAATGCACACCTCCTATACCCTTTACAGCAATAATATCTCCTTGCTTTATTCTTTTGGCTGTTTCAAGTAATATATCTTCAATTGAATCCGTTTTGATAAGTTCTCTATTTTTATTATAAAGCTGATAAAGAGGTCCACATACAGAACAAGCGAAAGTTTGAGCATGAAATCTCCTATTATTAAAATCAGAATATTCTTCAATACAAGAATGCGGTTTTGCTTGTTTACAATAGGGGAATTCATTCATAGTACTTCTTTCTCTATCATATGGTAGGGCAGTAACCGTAGTATACCTTGGACCACAAACCGCACATGCCGTGAAGGGATAATTATAATATTTTTCCATTTGAGGGTTCCGTAAATCTTCTATACATTCATCACAAATTGCAATATCTGGTGGGAGTGTTAAACTAATACCTCGTCCATCTTCACTTGGCTCAATCGATAATTTCTCAAAAAGAGCATCTGTAGTAGATTCTTTTATTGTTATATCTTCTATGAAGCAGATATTAGGTTTGTTTTTTCTCACACTATCAACAAACTCATTAATTGTATGCCTTTCTCCTTGCAGAGTTATTCTCACACCAGCATTACCACGATTTAAAATACTCCCTTTTAACTTCAATCTACGAGCCAAGTTAAAAAGAAAAGGTCTAAAGCCAACTCCTTGAACAATTCCTGTTATGAAAATTTCCACATTAACTATTTCTATCAATTATCCACCAGTAAAGTTAGGTTTTCATTTTTAAACAAAACTAAATAAATATCATGAATAAAATTTAATAATATTTTAGAAAAAGAAAATTACATTAAATGCTAGGAAAT
This sequence comes from Promethearchaeota archaeon, assembly GCA_019894875.1. Next base: position 3,492 of record JAGXNR010000142.1, read on the forward strand.
TAATAAACTAAGCATAGTGGCGAATTTTTTTTAATATTTCAGTGTAAAAAATATTGAGTAGGAATCCTTAAAGGATTCTACCAAGTCTTTATATCCAAATATACACAAATCCAGAAAAAACTCTTTGGTATTATTTGGGACAAATTTCTCCACCATGAGGCATTTTAAGAACCTCTTCCCATAAACTTTTGGGACGGTGTAATATCTTATTTCAATTATAAAAAGTACAATAAAATAATATTAATCTGATTCACTATGGTATTTATAGTAAATAGAACAAGTTCCTTCCATTGAAACCATACAAGGTCCAATCGGATTAATTGGTGTGCATTTCTCTCTAAAAAGCTTGCATTCATAAGGGTATAGTTTTCCCACCATCACCAAATGGCACGAACAGCCTGGAGGAATATCTTGAGACTTCTCAATTTTAATATCATATTTCTTATCTGCATCAAATTCTTTATATTTGTCTCTTATAGATAATCCTCCATCAAGAACTCTCCCGATTCCTCTCCATGGAGAAGAGACAGGTTGAAAAACGTCATCAATAATCTTTTGAGCAATTATATTTCCTTCAGGTTTAACTACTCTTGAATATTCATTTAAAGAGTCATATTTTTTATCTCTCACTTGAGTTAAAAGCATTAAAATTGAAAGTAAAACATCATTTGGTTCAAAGCCCGAGATTACATTAGGGATTTTGTATCCTTGTGAAAATATTTCATATGGTTTCATGCCAATTATTGTTGAAACATGACCCGGAGATATAAATCCATCAATTCTTAATTGGGATTGGCTCATTAGAAGTTCTAATGCTGCGGGTATCAATTTAAGAGCACATATTACAGAAAAGTTTGAGGGTGGGTTAGACTGTAATTCATATCCAATTAGAGGAACTGTAGTTTCAAATCCAATAGCAAAAAAAATGATTTCTTTGTCCGGATTCTCTTTAGCAATTTTTACAGCATCATTTGGCCCATAAACTATTCGAACATCAGCCCCTTTAGCTTTTAGTTCCGCTAATGAAATAGTAGTTGCAGGTACTCGAATCATATCTCCAAAAGTGGTTATAATAGTATCGTCTCGGAGCCCTAATTCAACTGCTTTATCTATATCCGCAGCAGGACAGATACATACTGGACATCCTGGTCCCGATAATATTTCAATTTCTTTTGGTAAAAGTGTTCTTAATCCATATTTCGATATTGTATGCTCATGAGTTCCACAAACATGCATAAATTTAAGTGGTTTGGATATTTCCTTACTTGTATCATTTATTGCTTTTATTAATTTAGATGTGAACACCCTACTTCTCAAAACTTTTATCCCAGGAATATCCATACTTTACACCTCTTAACAAATTCGAGGAATTGGTTCTCCTAAAGGCATATCCACAAACCTCGTACCCCCTACAATAGTTTTTAAAAAAACTCTTTTAGGATGATCAGCTTTTACTTCTCCAATTATTTTAGCATCCTTTCCAATTTTAGTCGATTTTATTTTATCTAAAATATCTTTTGAATGATTAGGATCTACGGCCAATAGAGCTCTACCTTCACAAGCGATATTGTAAGGATCTAATCCTAACATATCACATATAGCGGTGACTTGCTTTTTTATTGGGACATCTTCTTCATCAATCAAGATACTTATATTAGATTTTGTTGCCCAATCATTTAAAGCTGCCGCTAATCCGCCCCGTGTAGGATCTTTCATAGCATGAATATAATTATTTTTTATCTCAAAAATGATTGCATTATAGATCTCAAGCAATAATGAAACATCTGATTTTAAGTCAGTAGAGATATCTAGTCCTTCTCGAGAAGCCATTAAAGCCGTTCCATGATCTCCTATGGTTCCAGTTATGATAATTTTGTCCCCCACTTTTAACGAACTATCTAAAATTCTAATTTTTTTTTCCTTTATCCCAATACCTGTAGTTGCTATTATTATTTCATTTAGTGTACCTCTTGGCATAACTTTAGTATCTCCTGCAATTATAGCGATGTTTGCTTCTTTTGCTTTATTGTTTATAGAATTAACGATTTGACCAAGTGTTTTGAATTTAAATCCTTCTTCGATAATGATCATCAATGTTAAAGCTAAGGGTTCTGCCCCCATCATGATTAAGTCGTTTACGGTCCCACAAACGCTTAAGCTTCCTAAATCTCCCCCAGGAAAAAATATTGGAAAAACTGTATGTCCATCCGCAGTTATAACTATTTCTTTATCATAATTAGATAGGGGAATTGTTGCACCATCATCTAGCTCCTCAACTCCAATTCCATTATTAACATTCTTATATGGTATATTTTTTACTATAAATTGAATTAATTCTTGCTGTAAAACTCCACCAGCTCCATGAGCCAAACGGATTACTTTTGAGCTCTCTTTTGTTTCACTCATATTTAATAGAAAGAATAATAAATTAAAAGAGTTTATGTGAGACATAGATAATTTTTAAAATTAAATATTAAAATCAGAGCTATTAAAAAATATGGGGTCTATTTGGATATCTTAATTCTAAATACGCTGAATTTTCATTTATTTGAAATGTTTATTGAAAAAATTCTTTAGACAAGAAATTTTACAATATTGTCATAACAGTTCATAGGTATTATATATAAAAAAACCTAAGTATATACAATTTAGATTTATTTTAAACTAAAAAATTGGTTAAAATTTATGGAGTTAGTAGACATTCTACATGGAAGTTTTAGTTTGCTTTACGTTATAATTTCTTTTTCACTCGGATTAATAATACTTTTTAAATATTTTAAATTTAAGAATCGATTATATGTATTGGTTGGACTCACGTGGATTTTTCTTTCTTTTCCTTGGCTACCAGATTCAATTTCTTTCCTTTTGAACGTATTTGTTCAAACATCTTTAGCAAGTGAATGGTATTTTATTATCGGTAATATTTTTATCCCTATCGCGTTAATTTCATGGATTATTGCATATACGGACATGATCAATAGAGATAAACAGAAATTAACAGTTAGTATAATTTTAATCTTTAGCCTAGTCTTTGAAATTATATTCTTTACCCTATTCTTCATGGATGTTGATTTAATAGGGTTGATTGATCCGTTGAGACCATTTAGTGCCGATCTTGGAGCTCTATTAATAGTTTTTCTATTAATAACAATGCTAATAATGCTTATTACCGGAGTTAAATTTTCTTTAAAATCAATTCAATCCGAAGATAAAGAAATTAGGCTTAAAGGCAAACTTCTTCGAGTTGCTTTTATCGCATTTACTATTGCTGCTCTACTTGAGAAGACGGCGAGGTCTATCATGCTTGGAGTAGTTTTTCAAGATCCCACTG
>JAGXNR010000143.1 GCA_019894875.1 Promethearchaeota archaeon
ACTTACTACTTCTAAAAAGATTCCTGAAGTTATCATAAGCGACATTACAATGCCTGAAATGGACGGTTACGATTTATTTGAAGCAGTTTCTAATAATGATATGCTGAATCATATTCCTTTTATATTTTTATCAGGACGTAGCACCCCTGACGATGTTAGATTTGGGAAAATGCTAGGTGTTGACGATTATCTAACAAAACCATTTGAGATAAAGGACTTACTTGCGATTATAGCTGGAAAAATATCTCGGAATAAAAACATAAAAGAAGTAAATGCGAAAATTGAAGTTTTACTTTCTTCTATCGAGATGAATATAATTCCCTCAATTTCAGAAAAAGAGAAAAATCAAGTAATTTTATTGGTGGTCTTTTGGGATGATAAATCTGGTCCAAAATTAGTTTCTAATTTTCCAGATAAGGAGAATATTTCTTTTTCAATTGAAGAGGTTGGACAACAATTATTCCATGCAATAGTTTCTCTTTATGGGTATGAAAATATCAGTAAAGCAGAGGGAATTCTACTTAATATTGAAAATTTTCAAAGGAAGGGATATATTTTCTTCGACTCTTTTCAAGACGAATCAGTAAGAGGAGGAGAAAGGCGTTATATGCTGGGTTTGGTTGCACCTAAGATAAATTATTTCGATTCTTTAAAAATTAAAGAAGTCTTCAAAGAAATTTCTTCAAAAATTAAGGAAAAAAAAGATTGGGATATTAAGGTTTATTGGGAAAAGGTATCAGAAATTTTAATTAGTCAATTTTAAAGCCTAACACTTTATTTTACGGGTCATAGGTCATAATATTAATTAGATATTTTTTTATTCTTACAATGCTTTAAAATTGTGTTTTTAGAAAAGATGAATGAAATATCAAAATAATATATTAATATGTTTGAATAATTATTCATCAGTATTATAGAGATTTTCTCACCCCTCTTATTTGAGGTAATCAAGGATGACGAATGACGAATTAGATAAATCCGACAAAAATAAGGATGGGGCTTCAGAAAAGAAAGTAAATTATAATTTCGCTCAACAATTGAGAAATAAAATGACTCAAATTGAGCAAGTTGAAAAAGGAAGAAGAGAAGCAGAGGAGAAGAAAGCTGCTCTAGCCAAAGAAATCAGAGAAAAAAAACCTCTTCCACTTTCCAAAGATTTGAAAAGTAAGAGTAATGGTTTTATCACGGGGAGTTTTGAAAAATTAAAACCATCTAAGCTTAAAAGAGAATTAATTCCGTTTTTATTTATTTCTATTATAACATTTTCATCTTTAATTTATTTTACATACCAAGACAGTTCCGGTTCAATAGCATATTCTCCAGAAATTCCAATAATTAATATTGAAGTTTCAAGTGAAATAACAAATATACCTCAGCAATGCTTCTTAAAATTTTCTCCCGTTTCCCTTGATATTCTACAATCTAACTGGGCAAATAGAAATTTAGCTGCAAATATTAGGAAAAGGGATTCCGATGGAGGATTTTCTTTTGAGTTATCCCGACGTGAAAGCCTCTTCAAAATGCGTGATGATGATGATTGGCTTCTTCTACCCCCTGGAAAAAATTTAGATTCTTTTAGAACAAAAATGGCTTTTGATGTTTATAATATGCTAAAAGAAAATGATACTAGCTATATGCTACCCCAATCTCAATTAGTAGAAGTTTATGTAAATGGAGATTATCAAGGCATGTATTTGCTCTCAGAGAGAATTGATAGAAAATTAATGAATTTAGAACAAGAAAATATTGTTAATCCACCAGAAAATGATGCGATTTTTAAAATAACCAATTGGGACGGTGACTTCTTTACTATTCCTAATAGTATGAATTCACCATGGGAACAATTATATCCAAATTCCTTTGATTTTTCCCAAATACCCATAAATCTTACACAATTTATTCATAATACATCAGAAGAGAATTTCTTCAATGAAGAAAATGGTATTTTTACAATTCTCGATAAAGGAGAGTTAATTGATAACCTCTTATTTGGATTATTAGTTGGTCATGAATCTATTGAGGGTTCTTCATATTATTTAATATATAACCAGTTGCTTACATCAGGATTCTTCTTTCTCCCATGGGATTTTGGTCAAAGTTGGGGATATTCCAAGGATGGTTCGATCCCGAATGATCTTTGGTTAAATGATATTACAAATGAAATTGAGTCTGTGTGTTGGAGTAAACTATACAATCGATTACTTTTCCCTAATAATTCTTCAATTAATGATGAATTTGTTTCAGAAATTAAAGATCGCTGGAGTTATATTCGTACAAATTTGCTGAAATTTGATGATTTTTCTGTGTATTTTAATTCACTTTATTCTAAAATTCAACCCACTCTTCTTCGAACTACCAGTGGTTATGATTTTATTGAATATTTTGCAGATAATATTGAGAGTTGGATATCAACGAGATTAAATCTACTTGATGATATTTTCAGTGAACCAAATACAATTTTCAATGACAATTTTGAGCCACCTTTCAGAGAGGATGACAAAATATTTGGATTCTCTGATTCTGCAGCTAGAAGGCATTATTATCACTCATCGATAATATTTTCAAAAGATAGAATACATAATGTAAACATTACAATAAGGGAGGATTTTCTTACAAATATCATCGATCGAAAGTATGATTATAATTGGGAAACCGAACATATTTGGATGGCTTCTGATGTATCAATTGATGGTTATTCAATAGATAATGTCGGTTTTAGACTTAAAGCTAATCTAGGTAGCCTGAATACCCCAAAAAATTCATTTAAATTAAAATTCAGTGAAAGTGAATTATATACCTATGATGGTAGAAAGGTTCATGGAGAATATCATTATTATCCAGAAAATATCGATCGTCGATTTTTAGGTATTAAGAACTTGAATTTAAGGGCCGGTCCCGGTGATTTGTCATTATTGAATGAACCTATAGGGCAAGAAATATTTAAAATAACTGGAAATCCTTATCTGCGAATTTCATGGGCAAAATTATATATTACATTAACGGATGAAAACGGAAATATTGTAAAATCCCAAGAATATAAAGGACTTTATTGGATGACAGAGCATTTAGATAAAACGTTCTTACGTACCCGTTTTAAAAATCCCAATGGGAATCTATATAAAACTACCGGCGCTACAGCACTTCTTAACAACTGGTATGTTACTGAGAATCCTGATGATCTTAAAATACTCGGTACTATGAATCCTCCTTATCGTCGAACCTATGAATTAAAAACTAATCAGGAAATAGATGATTATACAGACTTGAGAGATTTCTTATATATCATTAATAATCAATGGGAGAATATAGAATACACTACTAATTTAAGCATATTAGCAAAATATTTTGCCTCAAGTATTTATCAAGGAAGTTGGGATGATTATCCTATCATTGCCCACAATTATTATCTCTATTCTGAACCAACTATTGGTTTTGTAATGATTCCTTGGGATATTGAAAATAATTTAAATGCAGTTAGTTATTTTTTCGGTGATTTTAGCGATGCTCCTTTACTTAATAGTTATCAGGACCATTTTAATTGGAGTAATTGGGAAAGTTGGATTGGAGATTGGTCATGGGATCCAAAAGAAAGACCGTTGTGGGATAATGCAATTAAGGATCCTGCATTTGTCAAATTTTATCTAAGTGAAATAGAGAATATAATGAATAAAACAACTTATTTACTAGAAAAAGTAGAAGAATGGCTAAATCTCATTACTGAACCCCTCCTTTTACCTTTTACGGCTACTACTCCCACAGAAGCTTCGATATACGGATTACCATATACGATGAAAATTGACTATTCTTCCTTTTTAGAGGAAAAATCACGAGTAATAAATTTCTTAGAAGACCGAAAAGAATTTGTTGAGGATCAATTGAATTTGCTTTCTAACTTATATAAAATATAAAAATAAATTGGGAAAAAAAATGCAAAAACAACAAAAATATTTCAATCGGTTTGAACTAAAATACCAAATTTCTCAACAAGAACGTGAAAAAGTAATCTCATTTATACATCCTTTTATGAAATTAGATCCATATGTTCAAAATAATTACAGCTATGAGGTAAGGAGTCTATATTTTGATTCGAATTTTAAGCATTCACTACTTGAAAAACGAGATGGAATCGGAATCAGACGAAAATTGCGAATAAGATATTATCCAGATTACAAGAAAGATAATCAAGAATTTGCTTTTATTGAAATTAAAAAAAAATTTAATGAAAATGTTGCGAAAAGCAGAATTTATGTACCACTCGAAAAGGCATTATATATTTTAGATGGGAATCACCCCGAAGCTAATGCTTTTTATGAAAATGCGTCTGCGCAAGATAAAAGTACGTTGAAAGAAATTTGGTTTCTTTATAAGAAATATAATTTAAAAACTGTATGTATTGTATCTTATAAGAGACAGCCTTTTCTTTCAAGAGTGGAAAAGACTTTTCGATTAACTTTTGACACAAATGTAGTGGTTCGAAATTATAATCTTGATCTTCATTATGGCGGAGGCTCAAAGCTTATAGTTCCACGGAGTATCTGTATAATGGAAGTAAAATTTAATAATGTTATTCCAAATTGGGCTATAACAATTATCCAAAAAAACGATTGTATACAATATAAAATTTCAAAATTCGCAAGCGGTTTAGAAAAAATAAGAAGCTACGCTTTAATCTAAAAAACCTTATTTAAAATGAAATAAAAGTAATTATTATGTGGATCGACGATTTTTTTCTAAAATTTATCGAGGATTCTTTTCTTACTCTAGCTTCTAATATTGCACCAATAGAAGTAACCGATGTAATAATTGTATTTTTTTGGAGTATTGTATTATCAATTCTTATAGGAATCACTTATCGAGGGACTCATCGAAGCATCTCATATTCCCAAAACTTCACTCAAACTTTAGTTTTATTAGGAGTGATCGTAGGGATGATTATGATAATCATTGGGACGGATATTGCCAGGGCATTTACGTTAGTTGGTGCTCTTTCCATAGTGCGATTCAGAAATGCCCTTAAAGAAACAAGAGATGTTGGATTTATATTTTTTGTAATGGCTGTAGGAATGGCTTGTGGCACTCGGTTTTATTTAGTAGGAATAATGCTGACTACAGTTGGCTGCAGTTTAATGTATTTTATGACTTATTCAAGTTTCGGGGCAAAAGGATTAGCCCAAGATATAATTGAATTGGATTTTCCCATCGCTAGAGATTATTCTCAGGTTTTAAGCCCAATATTTGTGCGTCATTTGAAATATTATACTATATTGGGGATAGATTCAATAGATGAGAATACTAACCGCCTTAGTTTCATTGTAACCTTCAAAAAAAAAACAAAATTGATATCCTTCAAGAAAAGTAAAGAAATCTCGGAAGAACTTGGTTCAAAAGTAGGATTATTATCAGATGTTCAAAAAATTGCTTATATAACCAATGTAAAAGTTATTGATGGAAGCAATTCGGTTGAAATTTAAAAAAATATCGTGTAAAAACAGAAACTAACTCTCAAAAATGAGTAAAATTCTATTTTTTCTTATTATAATTCTTTATAAGAATCTTGGTAATTTAGCAAATCATTAATTTCAATTAAAAAAATAAAAAAAAAAGGTTGAGTTAATCTTCTTTTTCTGTTGGAGTTTTCTCTGTTGATGGTTTTCTAAATGACAATTTATCTAATGAGATTTTTCCTTTTTTAATAAGTATTCCCAATACTACACCAACTGCAACTACGCCCCCGATTACAGAAACGAGAACTATTAATAAAGTATAATCTGTTGGAGGTACATATGGGGCTGGAGTACTCTTTCTAATAATAATGTCATCTGAAGCTAAATTTCCTAAGGTATCATTCGCATAGAAAGTAATAAGTATATCACCATCCACTTGAGCATCCCATATTGTTTGATCAATCGCACCATCTTGAGTAAATATAAATTTAGTAGCGCTGTTATTTACTGTATACCACATAGTATCTAAATTAGGATCCGTAATATCAACAGAGAAACTTGGAGCGTCAACTCCAAAAACTTCGTTCTCAGTAGGACTAACAATATTAATAATGGGTGCTGATGCATCTTTTATGATATTTACTTGCTCGAACTCAATATCCCCTAGAGTATTGTTGGCATAGAATCTAATAGTAACTACTCCATCTGGTAAGGCATCCCAGGCTGCTTCATTAATAGACTCATTATCCGTAAAGCTAAAGTTGTTTAGTCCTCCATCCACAGTATACCAGGTGATATTTAAAAAAGCGCATACAATCTCAACAATAAAATTTGGAGCGTCAACACCAAAAATTTCATTCTCTATTGGATCTATTATATCGATAAAGATTACGTAAATATCTTTTGTTATATTTACCTCTTTAAAGTCAGTATTTCCTACCGTATCATTGGCATCAAATCTAATAGTATATTCTCCGTTTGATAATGCGCCCCATTCCGTTGGATCAATAGTTCCATTATCAGTAAATGAAATATTGAGTGACTGATCAGTGCTGTTGTATATTGAGTACCACATGGTATCCAAATTCATGTCTGTAATTTCTACAGTAAAATTAGGAGATGCTACTCCAAAAGTTTCATTTTCTAGCGGATTAATAATGTTAATAATTGGTGCTGAAGCAT
>JAGXNR010000144.1 GCA_019894875.1 Promethearchaeota archaeon
ATTGAATAAATTAAAGTTAAAAAATATTATCGGAACAATCTACACACCTGATTCAATATTTTATGGTGAAGCACTTCGTTCAAACTTAGGATTACATGGTTTCATAGCAACTGGAGGTTTTCAATCCTCTGAAGGCGGAGCGGATACAGCATCTGTATGTCTTCGCAGTGCAAAAATGAATATCCCTTTAAAGAAAGAATTTATTAAAAAAGGTGTGATTGCTAACGACTTTGGAGAAGGTGCTTGGATGACATCATATGAGTCAGGACACTATTTTCATTTGGAAGCTTTAACCTTCTTTGATCAAACTGATGAAAAAAGTGTGAGTGGAATGGCTGAATATATGGATAGAAGCAATCAATTAGACTTAATTAAACACCTTGGAGCACCATTCTTTGTTGAGGGAAATCGAATGCATGAGCTTTTTGGACCTCATATGTCAAACTATCATCTATGGTTAAGGAAAATTAAAGAAGCATTTGACCCTAAAAATATCTCAGATAGTGGATTCTATATTTCAAGTTTGAAAAATGGTAAAAATTAAAAAGAGAATGAGGAAGAAATGAATGAAGAAAAGGAAAAATTAAGAGGTTTTGCGGTTCTAATTAATAGTGTTCTCGTCCCTTTAAATGAAAATACTAAATTTCAGGAAAAATTCGGGAACACGAATGCTAAAATTCTCTTGAATGCTTCAAATTTAGATTATGCAGCATTGATTATAATAGATCATGGATCTGTGAATGTTAAAAGCATTGCAAATAAACCAAAATCAAATTTAAAGAAGAAAAAGATCGGTTGGAATGCTTTCTTACAGATGGATACCCAAACCTTCCTTGCCCTTGCCATGAATAGAATATCAATCCTTGGAATTGCAAAACTGTGGGTAACCCGTAAAATAAAGATAAGAGGAATAAGAACTTTACTCCTTTTACTGAAGATGTTAAAAATGTTAACAGAATAGTATGAATTAGTCTCATTTTTTTAAACAAAAAACTATAAATAAATTGAAATTTAATCATTAATAGGGGATATTATGGGAAAGAGAAGTAAACCAAGTATATTTCAAGGAAATTTAAAAAAGAAGTTCTATTTCGAAGGATGGTATAATAAAATAGTGGATAAGTCAGCAGATCATATATATGCGATTATTCCAACCATAGCATTAAATAAAAAAGAACAAACTTCTCATGCTTTTATCCAATATTTAGATGGGATTAAAGCTACAGCAGAATACTTTAATTTTCCCTTAGAAGATTTTGAAAACCTTTCGACCAAAAAATACGAAATTCGAATTGGAAAAAATTATTTCTCCATGGATAGAATTCATATAGATATCGATCAAGATGGTTACAAAATTAGTGGGGATCTTAAATACAAGGATCCTGTCCCGTGGCCTAAAAAATTTCTACAACCCGGAGTAATGGGGTGGTTTTCTTACATGCCTTTTATGGAAACATATCATGGAATGGTAAGTATGAACCACGAAATTGAAGGTACACTCACTATCAATGGTGAGAATGTTAATTTTGATAAGGGAAAAGGTTATATCGAAAAAGACTGGGGGAAATCTTTTCCAAGTGCTTGGATTTGGACTCAATCAAACCATTTTTCAAATCCAAATCTCTCGTTTATGTTTTCAATTGCCAAAATACCTTTTCTTGGAATGAACTTTAATGGGTTTTTAACTGCATTATGGCATGAAGGGAATTTCTATAAATTTGCTACTTATACTAGAGCAAAAGTAAAAACTTTAGATATTTTTCCAGATAAGATTCACATTATTCTTGAAGATAAGAAATATCGCCTTGATTTTGAGGTCGCCAAAAAAGGGATAGGTTCAGGACTTTTAAAAGCTCCGCAAGAAGGGGTAATGACAGGTCATATTGCTGAAAGCATAAATTCCAAAATAAAATTACGACTTGTTGATAAAAAGAATGAATCAATAATTATCGATGATTTGGGTGTAAATGCAGGATTAGAAATTAAAGATCCTGAAATGCTCAAACCCAAAAAGTAACCCGAATTCTTTTAATTCTTTTCCTCTAATGCTTTTTTTGGAAATAATCTCTTTTTTAATTTTGCAACTCCAGTATCCATATCATAATCAACTAACCCAACCTTGGCAAGTTCTTGAATCGATCTCAATACAAATGCCCCTCCTATTCCTGTGGTAGATTTTATTTGGTCTCTTGTCATTTTCTCCTGTTCTCCATGTAAGGTTAATAATATCCTATAATGGGGTTGTCCCTGCCAAATCTCAGAAACTAATACAGTATAAATTGAAAGAAGAGCTCTAACTCTTTCAAAATTGAATTCAGCCGATTCTGCTTCAGCTGCGGCTTCCATAAACTTCTGCAATTCAACTTTAACTTTTTGATACTCATCTAATAACTTCATTTGTTCTTCTGTCAATGAACCGATTTTTTGATCTCTTTCTTGTTTTTCTAATTCAAGCTTTTTAGTTGCTTCTTCTAAGTTTTTCTTATCGATTTCTAATTGCTGAGTCTCTCTTTCTAGCTTAACTTTATCCTCTTCTAATTGTATCTTTTCATTTTCAAGCGTTTCTTTTTCTTTACTCAAATCTACTTTATCCTTTTCTAGATTTAACAATGCAGTTCTAGATTTTTCTAATACCTCAATAAATTCCTTAAAACTAGATTCTGCGGCTTGAATCGTTTCATCTATCACATTTAGAGTTTTATCTTCATCTGTCATTGGAATCACAATTTATATTATTCAATTATTTTTATTATATTTATTTTATTAAAAAATTACTTAAATCATGAGTGATGAAAATAAGCCCCATCTTAGAACAAAACTAATTTTAGGTGTATCGATACCTGTCTTTATTATGGGACTTGTATCCTTCTTTACTGATGTCTCTAGCGAGATGATCCAGAGTATTTTACCCTTATTTATTATCGATCTTGTAGAAGAGAATCCCACTTTAGTTTTAGGTTTAATCGCAGGAATAACTACTGCGCTTGCAAATGTCCTAAAAGGTGTTACGGGATGGGCAAGTGATAAGATAAATAAAAGAAAACCGTTTGTAGTGGCAGGATATGCCGTATCAAATCTTTCAAAACCATTCATATCGTTTAGTCCTTCATGGGAGACTGTTTTAGGCTTAAAGGCTGTTGATCGATTTGGCAAGGGACTTAGAACATCTTCGCGAGATACTCTAATATCTTATTATGCTATTAAGAAAGGAAAAGCCTTTGGAATGCATCGCGCTATGGATACATTGGGGGCAGTAGTTGGTTCACTTCTAGCATTTTTCTTTCTCTTTTGGGCATGGAGTTATTCTAGAATTATATTTTTCTCTATATTCCCTGGAATTTGCGCTATTGTTTTGATTTTTTTTATTAAAGATGTTGATCCTGCAAAATTAGATGAAACGAAATTGAAATATTACGGAGAACCTAAAGTGGACAAAATAGATAAAAAGTTTGTAAAACTTATTATAATCCTCGGTGTAATTGAATTTGCTAGCTTAGATATTGTTTTCCTCCAAGCTAGGTCCATAGATTTTATATCCCCAGGCTTTATTTTTCTAATACCTATTTTTTACTTACTCACAAATATAATATACATGATCTTTTCTCCGGTTACAGGTTCTTTGTCGGATAAAATTGGGCGTAAACCAATAATTATTAGTGGGTTATCTGTACTGTTGTTTTCCTGTGTTATTTTAGCATTTCCCATTAATTCTTCAACATTTTCACTTGTAGTTATCATAATTATATATGCTCTTTATGGTTTCTATTTAGCATCTGTGGATCCTATATCTAGAGCTTACATAGCAGATTTAGCAGGCAAAAACAAAAGAGGTCGAGCATATGGGTATTATTACCTATCTGTTGGGCTAGTCTCTTTAGGTGAATCTTTACTATTTGGATTTATCTATGATACTCTTTCATTCACATGGGCTTTTACATATACTGCAATCCTCTTACTTTTATTTATTATTGTGTTTGCGACTACAGATTTCTCTAAAATTCTAAAAAAAGATTAATTTGGTTATATCTTTTATTTTTCGTTAGTCCATAAATCCGCTAAGTGTATTAAAACTTCAGCTGCTTTTTGTAAGGCTAGTGTAGGAATGTGTTCTTTTCTTGAATGGAATAGTAATCCTCCAGAAAACAAATTTGGCGTGAGGATTCCTTTAGCGCTTAATCGAGCCCCATCTGTTCCTCCTCTAATAGGATGAATTTTCGGTTCTAAATCCGCATTTTCTATTGCCCTTTTCGCTAAATCAATAACTATCGGTTTTTTCTTAATGAATTTAAGCATATTTTGATATTGATGAGTGAACTTAATATCAATTATTAATCCAGGATAGCGAATCTCATAGGTTTTTTTTAGGCTTTTTATGTAGTCAATCCGTCTTTGGGTTTTTTCTGGATCAAAATCCCTAATTATCATTCTTGCTGTAGTTTCCTCGGGTTTTCCCTCCATTTTCGTTAAGTGAAAAAACCCCTCTCTCTTATATGTGTGTTCTGGAGACTCAGGTTCGGGAAAGTCGCTAAAAAACATGCTAGCTATTTTTATAGAATTTATCATTTTATTTTTAGCATATCCCGAATGTACATTTAAACCATGAAATGTATATTCCGCTCGCCATGCATCAAAGCACTCATACTCAAGTTCACCAATTTCACCACCATCTACCGTATAACATATCTCTGGTAACCTTTTTACATCAACTTTATCTATTCCTATTCCAGTTTCTTCATCTGGAGTAAAACAGACAACTATTGGACCGTGTCTTAATTCTGGAAATTTTGTCCACGCTGCGCAAGCAGACATAATTTCAGCAATACCTGCTTTATCATCAGCTCCTAATAGGGTATCTCCTTCAGATGTGATGATGTCAAGACCTATGTATTCTTTTAAGGGGGGAGAGTCATCAAAATTTAAGATTAAATTCTTATCTTGAGGAAATTTTATCTCTTTCCCATCAAAATTTTTATGGATAACAGGCTCTACATTCTTCCCACTTACAGAAGGTGATGTATCTATGTGAGCTAATAAACCAATAGACTGTACCTTTTCAAAACCTTTACTAGGGGGGAGGTTTGCATAGACAAAGCCAAATTCATCTTGAGTTACCCCATCAAGGCTTAATTCTTTTAGTTCCTCGACCAAAATCCGTCCTAATTCTAATTGGTTCTTTGTAGATGGCACTGATTCTTTTGTTTCATCTGAAGTAGTCCAGATTTTCACATATCGTAAAAAACGCTCTACAGCATCATTAAGAAGAAATGTTTGTATTTCCTTTGAAAGCTCCATATCATTGAGAATTAATCTTAAATTTTAAATTTGTATTAAATCTGTAAATATCATTTCCCCTTAAAGTTAGGATCTCGCTTTTCAAGAAAAGAGTTATGGCCTTCCTTAGAATCATCCGTTTTCATGTTTTCAGTAAATAATTTTACTTCATTCTGCAATGAAGTGAAAAGATCATTATATAGTGAGAAATTTATCATTGTTTTATTATAACCGAGACATCTTGTTGGCATACGACTTATTTTTTCAATAAATTCAAGAGATTTTTCTTTGAATTCTGAAAGAGGATAAACGTGATTTACTAAACCTAATTCCAATGCTTCATTTGCATCCAAATGACGTCCTGTAAATATTATATCTGTAGCACGCGCTAAACCTATTAATCTGGGTAGAAACCAACTTGCTCCGGCTAATACACAGATAGCTCTTGATGTTCGATGATCTCCCATTATTAAATTATCTGCACCTAATCGGAAATCACAAGCAAGAGACAACTCAAATCCTGCCCCTAAACAATAACCATGTATTAAAGCTATAACTGGTTTCTCTATTTGTCTTATTAAATGAAATACCTTGTGATGTGGTATTACATAGCCCCCTTCGAGTGGTGTAAATTCTCCCATGTTTTTCAAATCATCACCAGAACAAAAACTCTTGCCAGCTCCCTGAAACACAATTACTCTAATTGAATCATTCTTCCTTACAGACTCCAAAACATCCAATATCTCCATAAACAATGGATATCTTAACGCATTTAGTTGATCCGCACGATTGAGTGTTATAGTACAAACTCCTGATTCCACACTATAAATTATATCTTTATATTCTTTTTCTGAAATAATTAACATCTCCTGAGTTTTGGTAAAAAATTACTGTAATTAATATTAGAATGTAAATTTATTTAAAAGGGATTGATTAATTATGAAAAAATTAAATAAACCACTACTTTTTCTCTAAGTTATAAAAAAAAGAAAAAAAATTGAATTAACTACCAAAACTCGAATTTTTCATCAAGTTTCGGTAGAAATACTAAAAGATAGGGGATAGTTAAATCCAAAACACTTGTGTACGTATTGACAATTAGAACTACTGTCACAACGAATGGTAGATCTACAAAACCAACAACCACTAGAAAGAAAACAATATTAAAAATCAGCATTACACCAATTCTTACCACTATGCTTATAACACCAGTAATAATATATTTCTTTGGATCTTTCAGTTTTTTGCTATTAGTAGTACCTGCTTTCCATAATTTTAACAATAATGTTGGAACGATGATTAAAGATATAG
>JAGXNR010000145.1 GCA_019894875.1 Promethearchaeota archaeon
ATTATCCTTAATCCTGCTTCCACAAGAATTGGTATCATGTGCCGATACAAAAAGCTCCATGAAGGTTCCCCATGCATAAGTAAAATAACTTCGGCATCTTTCGGTCCTTCATCCACATAATGAATTCTTATACCATCAATCTCTAAATAATGAGGTTCATATGGAAAATCGGGAAGATTTTCGAACCTTTCATCTGGAGTACGTAATAAATCCATGATTTTTACCTCTATTTATACTTAATAATTATTTTGCTATATTATTTAAAATTAAAAGTGATTATTCAACTCTCGCAAAAAAATTTGAGATTTTAAAAAAAAATATTGAAATATTCAATTATCTTCTATAATGGTTCAGCGTCTATCAATATTGCAGCTAGAAGTGCCGTGGTTGTTCCTTTATTTATCCATGCATGGTTCGTACCACGTTGGATTACAACATCGAATGGTTTTAAATCTACTTCTTCTGCATCCAAAAGGAGTGTGACTTCCCCTTCAAGTAAAATTATATAGTCAACGGTTTTTGTTTTATGCATACGAGGATCTCTTGTTGTGTCTGGACGGCAGTGAACGGCGTCTATTGATGCAAAACCGGCAGCGGTTTCTTTTTCTATCTCTTCAACTGATCGTGAAGGATCTTCTGGAGGTACCTGAAAATAAGCTAGTTTAGTACCATGTGAAGGAGGTTCAAGTCTTATTTTTCGGTTCGCAGCATCATTTTTATCCTTATTATCTGCAGGAGATTTATCGGTGACCCACATTTGAAATGAAGTAGGACCTTTAAATGCTACTATTGATTTGCCTTCCTCATTATGACCTGTTACAATTCTTTTTGGTTCTCTCTCTACCAATAGTATTACCTCAATTCAATCATTAAATTGATACTTTACAAATACTTTTGTTCTGTTAATAATTAAAACTATGTTTTCCTACAATAATTTCTTGAGTAAATTTTTCATCTGGTCTCTTTCGGCGCAACTCAATTAAGTTCAAAACGTTATACCCTCTTTTTTTCAAAAATGGGATACTTAAGTCATTATTAGGATGAACCCAATTATACAAGGTATCTCCCCCTGCTTCTTTTACCAAGATCTCTCCTTGTTCATATAAAGCAGAACCAATGCCTTTTCTCCTCTCCTCAGGAACGACATAAAGAGATTCCGACCAAATCAGCTCATCTTCTACACGACAAACATGATATCCTATAAGATGATGTTCTTTATTCTCAGCAATAAAAATTGGGAATTTCTTTCGCTGATAATATTCTAATTCCTCTTGTGCACTTTTTAAATCAATTTCTTTATCAATTCCTTTTAACTTTGCGGTTCTTATTCTAAATCTTCCAATCAACTTAATTAATTCTTCCTTATCATCTTCAGTTTGAATTCTGATTGTCATTAAAAATCACTTATTGTAAAAATTATTAAATTTAGCCAATAGAATGAAGAAATTTTTTTCTCAAATATATTTTATTAAAATCAAAGAGCTTTAGGGAAGATTTGAAAAAATAAGAAACTTTGAAATTAAAATAAATCAATTAATAAGAATTTGTTTCTTAGAATAATTCATCGGTAATATGAGTAAGTAAAAATATGATTGACTCTGAACTGAATGAACTAAGAAAAAGAAAAATAAAACGAATATTACTCTGGATATGTGGAATAACCGCCGTGGCAGCAATAGTAACCATTATTATAATTTTTGGTGTATTAAATAGCGGAGTAGAAGTAGGAGGTTGATCCTGTATCAATAGTTATTCATTATTAAAAATTTATAGGAATTTAACAAACTCAATGAATTACACATTATCAGTAATAAAGAATATAACTCTAATTTAAAACCGAATTGGATGAGTCTTTCAAAAAAATAATAGTTGGAAGAGGACAAACCCCGCAAAGGTTTCGGTTTGTACCATTAACATAATATAATAAGAAATTTTAAAAAATTTAGTAGTAAAACAATAATTATGTCAGAAGTAAAACTCATAGTAAATGAAAAAGAAATTCCATTAAAGGATTTTATGGAGGGAATGCTCACTAATATAATTCTCGGTTATTTGAAATCAACGAAAGGGGTACCTGAAAGCGTAGAAAATATAAAAATAGATATTAAAATCTAATTGACAATTCCTTTCATAAAAAAAAGAAGTAATAATAATTTAAAGTTCTTGGATTGCTTTTTCTTTTGCAATCCTTTCTTCCTCAGTTAGCTCAGCTTCTCCTCTTTTTACGAATAGCATAATGATAAACGCTAAGATAAAAAAGATTGCTCCATTTAGTAATAGGAAAGGTGCACCCATTATATCTGTAAGACCTCCAACGATCATAGGGCCCAAAATAGCGGCTAAGAAGCTAAAAAAGTAATAAAGTCCTGTATATGTTCCAATCTTTCTTTCTGTTGGTGCTAATTCCCATACAATAACAATTGAATTCACATTGATTAAAGCCCATCCTATACCTAGAAATGCTAAAGGGATCGCCATCAAGTAAAGCTCTACTTTCATTAAACCCATTACAAATCCAATAATAAGAAATACAATCCAAATTATGATGCCTATTTTTATAGCTTTCCTTCGGCCAATTTTGGTTGCTATTATTGATAAGGGATAAATGAAAATTAATAATGGTATTGTTACGAAGAATGGTAAAAAACCAGCGAGTCCCTCACTGTATCCTAAAACATTAACACCATATATTGAAACTAGAGCTACAATTCCTTGGTATCCTACAAACCAACAGAAAATTGCCAAGAGTATAAACAATGTACTCTTATCTTCCTCTTTTAAAATGTCTTTAACGCTTTCAATTAAGCCAGGGGTTTTCTTTTCACCTTTTACTTTTTTCCCTTCCTTCTCTTCGAGTTCTAATAATGATATGTAAGAATAAGCATCTTTTTCCTTTATTTTCAAGAATAACATAGCCAAAGCTATAACCATAATTACAGAAACAATTATAAAAGTTACCTGTCTTCCGATTTTTATATCTGAAAAAGCATCTACAACGTAGCTTAAACCATATCCAATAGCAACCCCCAGTCCGCCCATCAAGTTAATGATACCGTTTCCCTTACTTCGATTGACGGGTTTTACAAAATCAGGCATTATTGAAACTGCTTGAGCCCTATATAATCCCATACTTATCCCAAAGAATAGCATCCATATAAATAACCCAAGTAAAGAAGTTTCTGTGGGAATTAAGGCAAAGAATAACGCTCCTAAGGGAATACCTATCAATAAAAAGGGCATTCTTCTCCCATATTTCGTACGAGTATTATCTGAGATTGATCCCATAATAGGTTGGAGAAAAACACCAATTATATTATCCAATGCCATCAGAAATCCTATCATAAATAGAGAAGGGATATAATTTTCCAATAGTAAAGGAACTTGTGCATTATAGAGTGCCCAAGCAATTTCCGCGGAGAAAAAGGCAAGTCCTATTAATAACGTTTGTTTTACATTAAATTTTGGTGTAGATTCTGACATTTTTTTTTAGATTTTTTATATTTAATTAATTATTTATTTGATCTTCAAATATTTAAAAGATCTTCTCATTGATTCCCTATTTTAAACGACCCAACAAAAATATACAATAATTTTGAAAATCTGATTGAATTACAAAAATCCTTTAAATATGTTTTCTGATATTTTTTTAAGATGAAGTTAGAACCCGAATGTGTAGGATGCATTTTTAACCAAATATTAAAGGCTTTAACTTTGCTTCGCCCGGAAATTTCCCGAGAGGAAATTATTTCCGCTCAGAAAAAATTAATGGAATTTCTTCTTAATTTTGATATACAGACTAATGTTTCTCCGGTGTTAGGAAAAGTAGCATATGGTATTATTTCAGAAGTTTTAGATGAGAAAGATCCATATAAAACTCTTAAAAAAGAGTATAATCAACTAGTTTTAGATTATTATGAAGAAATTGAAAAAATAATAGAAGATGCAGAAGACTCTTTATTTCAAGCTCTTCTTGTTTCTGCAATTGGCAATACTATTGATTTTGCTAGTCAACATGAAATCGATTTAATTTCAGATATAAAAAATTTCAATAAAGAAACCTTAGTTATCAATGATTATTCTACCTTTAAAATATCATTAAGTAATGCAAAATCTTTACTAATTATTGGAGATAATGCAGGAGAGATTGTATTTGACAAATTATTAATCATTACTCTCAAAAAATTATATCCTCTTCTAGATATTATATATTCCGTAAGGAAGAGTCCAATAATTAACGATGCTACAATGGAGGATGCCGAATTTATAGGTCTAACAGATCTAATTCAAGTAGTTGAATCAAGCGCAACCCCAGGAGTTGATATTGATTCATCACCAGATAAATTTAAAGATTATTTTTACCAAAATGGGATAATTATTTTATCAAAGGGACAAGGTAATTTTGAGAGTCTTTATGATATCGAATTACCTGGTAAAGATATTTATTATTTGATGAAGGTGAAATGCAATCTAATGGAACGAATATTTAAGGCTAAACTCGGAGATTTAATATTTAAAAAGAAAACTAAAGGATATTAAAAAGATTGAAAAAGAATTAAATAAAGATTATTTCTCTAAGATTTCTTGTATTTTGTTGACAATTTGTTTGAATGCTTTTGTAGATTTATTCTCAGGATATTTCAAAACAAAGGGTAATCCTTGATCTCCTTGTTGACTTACTTCAACCTCAAAAGGTATCTTTCCAAGTAGAGGAATGTTGAAATCTTTTGAGGCTTTTTCGGCACCTCCAGGAGGATACAAATCGATGTATTCATCACAATGAGGACAATTAAAACCCGATTGATTTTCAATTATTCCCAGTATTTTTCTTTGCATTACCATAGCCATTTTGATCGTTTTTCTTGAGTCCATTAGCGCTACCTGCTGTGGGGTTGTCACAATAACCACGTTTTCATCCGGAATTAATTGTAATATATCTAAAGTTTCATCAGAAGTTCCTGGAGGTAAATCACATATTAAATAATCGAGTTCACCCCATTCTGCATCACCTAAGAATTGTCTAACTACGCTCATTTTCATTGGCCCTCTCCAAATCACAGGATCATCAGGGGACGCAGTTAAAAATGCCATACTCATTGCCTTAATATTTAAAGGACCAAGTATAGGATGAAATTTTTTAGCTTCAGCATCAACCCTTGGTTTAAGTTCGGGATCAATACCTAACATTTTTAACACATTTGGACCGGTTATATCGACATCCAAGATTCCAACTCTTAATCCAATACTCGCTAGAGTCATTGCTAGATTCACAGCGACGGTTGTTTTTCCAACACCACCTTTTCCGGAAATAATGACAATTTTGTGCTTTATTTTTTCCAAATTCTTTTTGATACTTTGCTCTCGTTCGTCCATCATCATTTCTTTTAAATCTATATCTGGAATTTCTTCTTCTGCCATATTCTTGAATCACTTTTACTTTATATTATGAAACAAAAGACTGATTTTATTTTTTTCGATAATTTTTTATGAATATTTCATTAGTTTCGCTTATACTTTAATGCAAATTTCAATCTCAGTTGGAAAATAAAAAAGAATTTTCGAAATATTTTAATGAGTTTAGAGATTAATTCCAATGAAATTTAATTTTAGAAATCAAAAAATTAAGAGATTAAAAATGAGTAAAAATGAATTTCCCAAAGAATTGAACTCTGAGCAATTAATTGACCTTTATAAGAAAATGTTATTAATTCGTGAATTTGAACAAAGGATCACAAAAGATTTTGGCAAAATTAAGTCTCCTTTTGTTCATACATATACAGGCGAAGAAGCCATTGCAGTTGGAGCATGTGCGACAATTAATGAGGATGATTATATTACTTCTACACACAGAGGTCATGGACATTTTATTGCTAAAGGAGGAGATACAAATTCACTAATGGCAGAAATTTTTGGAAAGGTTGATGGGATTTGTAAGGGGCGAGGTGGATCAATGCATGTAGCAGATTTTTCTAAGAATATTTTAGGTGCCAATGGGATTGTAGGAGCTGGACCTCCACTGGCACTTGGGGTTGCTTTAGCTTCAAAAATGAGAAATGAAGGTAAGGTAGTGTTAAGTTTTTTTGGAGATGGGGCAGCAAACCAAGGGATGCTTCATGAGGCTATGAATCTTGCTGGAGCATGGAAACTCCCAGTAGTGTTTATACTAGAAAATAACTTATATGGATGGAGTACTCCAGTCCATCGTGCTACCGCTATCAAGGATTTTTCTCTTCGAGCACAGGGATATGGTATGAAAGGATTTTCAATCGATGGCAATGATGTAATTGAAGTATATGAAACTACCAAAGAAGCAGTTAAACTTGCGAGAAATGGTGGTGGGCCCACTTTAATAGAGTGTAAAACCTATAGATGGCAAGGTCAGACTGTAATGGATCCAGATAAATATAGATCAGAAGAAGAAAAGAATGAATGGAAAAATAAATGTCCTATTGTAGCTTTCAAAAC
>JAGXNR010000146.1 GCA_019894875.1 Promethearchaeota archaeon
CAATATGTGATTATGAATATTAATATCCCTAAAAAAATTTCAGAAAAACAAAAGGAGCTTCTATTGAAATTTCGAGAATTAAATAAATAAGAACATCATAAGTGTGAATCGAGCCAATTAATTATATCCCCAAAAACTTCTTTGCGGTTGATTTCATTGAATAACTCATGTCTGGCATCTTCATAGAATTTATATGTTATTTCTTCCATACCATACTTATTCAATCGGTTAATCATTGCCTTCACGCCTTTAGTTTTATTTCCAATAGCACATAATGATCCTGAAATAAAATGAATTGGCAAATTTTTTGGTATTTTTTGCTCGTTTTCAGAATTGTAGATCTTTTCAAACCCTCTTACGAATTCTAACCAAAGAGTAGCGGGACTTACAAATCCGCACCATGGATCATCAATATATTTTTGAACCTCTGCTTTATCTCTACTAAGCCATTCAAATCCCGTTGCACCTTCTTCTAGTTTCCAATCTCGATTATTAGATTTAAAATTCATATCATACATTTTTTGACTAGGTGCTGTAGGCCCTAATTTCTTAATTTCAAATTTAAGAATAATTTTCCCGGCTTTAATTACTAAATACCTTACTTTTCCATTTGTACCACTTAAAATACATCCTTTAATTTCATCTCCCCATTCTTGAATAAAATCTTGGGCCAAAAAGGCACCCCATGAATGGCCTATCAAAAATAAGGGAAGATTAGAACATTCGTTTTTGATAATTTTTGATAATTCATGAACATCATTAACAACACCCCTCCACCCATTTGGTCCTAGAACTCCGGCATTCCCTTCTAAACTGCCTTCAGTTAAATCACCAGCAGTTCTTCCATGACCTCTTTGATCGTGAGCATAACAAATATATCCACTAGTACAGAGTGCTTCTGCCACGCGAGTGTATCTTTTTGCATGCTCCGCAACTCCATGAATAAATAAAACAATCCCTTTAGCTTCAGCATCTGGTTCCCACTTATACACAAAAATCTGGATATTATCTTGATTAGTAAAATTAAATGTAGAGCTTTTCATAATTTCATCTCTATCCGTAATTTTTAAGATAGAATTAATTAATTATTTTATAATTTCATATTAATTCTCCCCATAATAAAAAGTTACATTAATTAACTAAATGAATCAAAAGATATTCATTACTGGTCCGCCAAGGTATGGTAAGAGCACCCTTATTTCTAAATTAATCGAGTATTATTATTTTCAGAAAAACTATAATATTTATGGATTTTTAAAACCAGAAGTTAAAAAAAGTGGTAATCGGATTGGTTTTGACATTTTAGATATCTCTTCTAAGGAAAGAATGAAATTAGCACGAATAGGAAATTACCATACACCAAATAGGTTAGGAAAATACAGAATATTTTTAGAAGGATTAGAAAAAGTAATTACAAATTTAGAAGCGACTCCACTTCATGAGATAGAATTATTCATTATTGATGAAATTGGTAAAATGGAATTATTTTCAAAAAAATTTCAAGATTTCATTACTAGATTATTTGCGTCTAATATATCAATTATAGCTACTATTGGATTAAGTGTTAAACATCCGATAAAGGATCATCTTTTAAATATCCCAAATGTTAAGCTTTTCACCTTAGACAGACATAATTTCCAAAAGACTTATCAAAAGATTATATCTATGTTATAAATTGTCAACAAACACCCTTATAAATTCAAATATTTTCGATTTTTCTTTCACAAAACTTTATATTAAGATTATTTCTATTTTTTAAGTAGAATATAGTCTTATAATTTGAAGGGGATTTATTTTTGAAATGGAAATGTGATAAATGCAGTCATGAATTTGATTTAGATGATTTCCCAGAAGACGGTTTCAAATGCCCTGGTTGTGGTGATGATGATTGTACATTTAGTTTGGCAGATTAATCTATTTTTCAAAAAAAAGAATGAAACTCAAAAGGATAACTCCGAATAAGATGGGTTTTAAGATATTTATTTCCTTCATTCAATTTATAGGTCCTTTCTCGTCTAAATTTAGATATCAAAAGCAAAAGTAAAAAAGATCGCCTTTTAGTAATACTCATATTAACTAAACTGTCAAATTTATAAGTGTAAATCTATGTTATTTTGATATGAATTATAGAAAAAATATGAAGATTGGAGTATCTGTCATATTTTTACTTCTTATATTTACTTCATGTTTTTCACTCAATAATTTAACGAAAAATAGTACTCTATTTGAAGAAAATTCACTTTCACTTAGTGCAGCGATTGAAGATTCTATGGAAGATAACGACAACTATTGGGACGCTACTTGGGTCACTCCCAGTTATTATTCTAATTTGGCGATTATAGAAAATGATGAGGATTGGTTTTATTGTAATATTTGCTGTGATATGGATTGCTTTTATTGTATTGTCCATTTTCTTGGTTTATTTGTCAAGTATGAATGAAAATTTCACGTTTAATGAGTTTTGGGTCGTTTATTTTGCAGGATTTTTTTTAATCGCAACATATTTTAGTAGGGAACGTTTAAGTTCCAAAGATTCTCATCGGTCTTACTTGTTTTTTCTACTTATTCTTATAGTTATTGCAGTGGCATATTATCTTTTAACATTATACGTAATAATTCCTTGGGCAGAGTATGCGGGATGGCTATAAAAGAAATGCTTTATTCGTAAGATCATTAATTTCTTAAACGACAAACACCTACTTATAAAATTTAAAAGAGGAGACGCTTGAGATATATACCCACCCTTCTGTACTGCATCTGTCACCAGATGGCAGTTGGAGCATCAAACTATGCGGCCTACCTAAAGCTAGCTCCAAGTACTTTATCGCTTTCATTTGGCCTTGCACCAAGGTTTCAGCTCGTTCCAACCATTCCCTCCTACAATTTCTCTGGCTTATATCCAAGTCATTAATATGCGTAAAAAGGCAGTGTCGTTTCAGTTGCTAAAATACGATTCTCATCGTAGTAGTTTTCTACACCTTGCTTGGAGAATGGGGTGAGGTTCCTCAGCAGGTTAAACCCACCGTCAGCTCCATATCTCACTCGTCTCTAATTAAGAAGTAAGAAAACCTTATAAATTTTATTTTCTCTCAACTTAAGAAAAGATTTTCAGATACTATTTTATTGCACAAAATATTTGGAAATTTACAGTAAATATTAACTGAAAATTATGATTCAGAGGATTTTTCATCCTCACTTAAAGACTTGAGATAATTTTGAATCTCTTCTTTAAATAATTTAAAATCAAGAAGCCCATTTTTAATATCTTTAAAAGCAATTTCATCATCGATTGTTCCATACCGATTAACTAGGAAATTTCGAAATCCCTTCAATTCCCTAATTTTTTCAGTTATTTTTTTTGAGAGAATATTGTTGTTCAACAAAGCAACTATTATATCATCTCTGTTTGAAGGGATTCCTAACTTTAAATCTGAATTAATTATTGAGCAAATACTAATAACTTCTTGGATTGATGCTTCAATTCTTTTATAAATACCATCCTTAATTAAACCTAGTGCTTTAAATTTACTTAATTTTTCAGGTAGGTTTTCTTCAACTAATTCAATGTTTTCTTCAATAATTTTTAGTTTAGTTTTAATTACATCAGTTCTCAAATATATCAACGATTAATATATTCTAAATAAAATGGATGAAATTCTTCATATTCATCAATCGTTTCATTAGCAATTTCATATAATCTATCCTCTTCCTTCACATAAAGAACTTTACCTTTTAAAACTTCAATCTGAACATATAACGGAAGTAATTGAAAAATCTGAATGTCAAGATTTTCATTGAATATTTTTAATAATTCTAACCGTATATTGGAAAGTGCTTTTTTTTCTTCATCAATATATAAACAAAGATCAATATCACTGTCATCTAGATGATATGAATTGAGAGCGGAACCATATAAAATAACAAATTCAGTTTTGTTAAAGAATTTTGTTTGTCTTAAATGCCCTAAAAAATGTTTGGTTAATTGTTTGATCTCTCTATTCATAGAAGATAATATTTTAGTTAAAATATATAATCATCCTTAAAAGACTAATTTAACATTCCAAATCCATAAAGAAAAGCCATTAATAGACCTTTTCGCATTTTGATTTTGATTTGTTAATAAATTATTATGGAATTAACAGAAATCAAACAATTTTACATAAAATAATCAAACTTACTATTATTTTAGACTCTACTTTTATTATCTAATTCATACGAAATTATATCGCAAAATTTTCTAAAACCTAATTTACTATACACTCTTTCACCCAGAGCTGATGCTTGAAGTACTCCAACTTTGTATCCCATTTTATAGGCATCTAATAATGCCATCATACTTATAGTCAGCCCAAAACCCCGACCTCTATATTCTTTTAATGTCGATACAGCATGAAGACCCGCCACTCCAGAAGATAAGTAAAGCATTAAAGATGTGACTGGCATTCCCTCAAAATTTCCAATATAGAACCTTGCTTCAGGCTCTAAAAATAAGTATTCCAATAATTCATAATCAACTTTTAGGCTAAAAACTGTTGAAACAACATCAATCCACTGTTTAAGATGCTTTTTATCTTCAACAACTTCAATTTTTAACCCATTTTCAGTTACTGCTTGATTAGTAATATCTTCTAGTTTAAGTGCCATTCCCGCTTGATGGTAAACATTTGAAAAGCCAAACTTCTCTAGAATACTACCTAAATTTTTTGGGATTGTCAACGGTCCTACAGTCCATCCATTAGGTGCTAAGCCTTCTTGAATTAATTTTTTTACTCCTGCTATCTCATATTCAATATTTAAGTTTTTAAAATCGGCTCTGAATATACCCTCAGGCCAGTCTACTTCCTTAGCAAGAACCCAGCTTATTTTTTTTTCTATATGAGAATTGAAATTGGAATGTGTTGAAGATTTGGTGTAAAAATCATCCAGATTTTTCTCAATATAAGAATTTATTGTATTCCGGGAAACTTTTTTGAGGATTTCACTCATTGCTATTTACCTAAAGATTACCGATACTTATAAAAATTCTTTCTTTAAAAGTCTTGATATACTTTGTATAGAGGTTAAAAATATAAAAAATATAAAAAAAAGAAGTTTTTTTATTGCTTTTTTAGTCATTCAGTTCTAAATTAGGGAATTACTATCGTTAAAAGGTTAGCTAAAAGTCCAGCTCCTCCATTGAATAATAAGAGAAATCCCAAAAAAATCGATGCGGTTAAAGACATTACTACTAATAGAGTATTTATACTGGGTCCTGCGGTATCTTTAAACGGATCTCCTACAGTATCTCCCGTTATAGAAGCTTTATGTACCTCTGTTCCTTTTCCACCTAAGTTTCCATCTTCAATCCATTTCTTAGCGTTATCCCAAGCGCCTCCCGCGTTAGACATCATCACAGCAAAGACAAATCCAGATAAAATTGCACCTCCTAAGAAAGCACCCAATGCTGCAACACCAAACAACACTCCAATAGCAATAGGTACTAGAATTGAAATGAGACTAGGTAATATTAATTCTCTGATAGAACCTTTCGTCGCGATATCTATAGTTTTGCTGAAGTCAGCAGGTTCTTCTCCAGATAGGATTTTAGGATTTTCTTCAAATTGTCTACGAATTTCATCAACCATCTTTGCGGCATTTCTTTGTACAGCTAATATTAATAAAGCAGAAAACAGAGCAGGAATAACTACTCCAACAAAAGCACCTATTAAAACATTTACATTTAATAAATCGATAGCAGCTATGGTTGCTCCTTTAGCTCTTGCTTCTTCGACAAAAGAAAATAGTAATGCTAATACCGTAAGGTTAGCAGCGCCTATGGCGAATCCCTTTGTAATTGCTTTAGCCGTATTTCCTGCTGAATCTAAACGATCAGCTGTACGGATTACATCTTCTCCTAAGTCCCCTTGTTCTGCTATTGCTCTTGCATTATCGACAATAGGTCCATAGGCATCATTTGATACTATCGTTCCTACAATTGATAACAACCCTACAGCAGCCATCGCTACTCCAAAAAAACCAGCTAGCCAAAATGCAACAGCCATGGCAAGTATAACTCCTAACGCAGGAGGAATAACGCTTATTAGTCCATATGAGAACCCAGAAAGTATCACAACCGCATGCCCCTCCTTAGCAGCATTAGCTATGTTCCTTGTTGGTTTTTTATCATCTCTGGTGAAATAGTCACTTGTAAAACCTAATATTATACCAGATATAAGCCCAATTGCTGATGTTCCCCAGATGCGCCATAGTAAACCTATTTCTGCTACTTCTAATC